>NZ_DATEMB010000042.1:0-5997 GCF_035276005.1 Rhizorhapis sp. | reverse complement strand
TTCGCTTTGCCGGAGGGGCAGCGCGGAATCTACATCGGGGGCGGCGGTTCGGTCCGCATCGCCCGGCTGCTCGGCGTCGCGCGGATGAGCGACCTGATGCTCACTGGCCGCGTGCTGACCGCTGAAGAGGGTGAGCGCTTCAACCTCGTGCAATATCGGATGCCCAAGGGCGAGCATATCGCTCGCGCCATGTCGCTGGCGCACCGGATTGCCGAGAACGCCAAACTGACCAATTGGGCGATCGTCAACGGCCTGCCGCGTATTCAGGACTATTCCTATGATGACGGTCTGTTAGTCGAGGGCCTGTTCCACCATGTCGTGGCAAGCCCGGAATCTGCGCAGAGGCTGGATGAGTTCGTTTCCGGCCAGGCCCGCCGAATAGCCGAACCGGGCAAGTCCGGTGACGATTATCAGTCCGCGCAGAAGTAACGGAGGGCAGCATAGCTTTGCATGACGCGGCCATAGTCGGTTTCGCCGAGACCAGGATCGAGACGCGGGCAGGGCGCGATGTCTGGGAACTGGGCGGGGAAATCCTCGAATCCTTGCTCGACCGGACGGGGATCGAAAAGGGCGAAATCGATGGGATGCTCATCAACGCCTCGATGACGGGGGCCGGAAACTGCTTCTGGTCGCAAACCACCGCCGACTATCTCGGGCTGCAGCTCGATTTCTGCCAGACGGTCGATCTGGGCGGTTCGTCCGCATCGGGTGCGGTGGCCCGCGCCGCAGCGGCCCTGGATGCGGGCTTGTGTACGACCGTATTCCTGCTTAACGCTGATACCGAAGCGTCGGAGCCCAATCTCAATATTCGTGCATATCCCGTAGAATGGTCCATGCCCTATGGGGTCATCGGGCCGCCTGCCGACTTCGGGCTGCTGAGCAGCCGCTATGACCATCTTTATGGCCTTGATCTCAACGCTCTCGCCAAGCTGGCGGTGACGCAGCGCAACCACGCGCTGATGAACGACAATGCCTGCGAGAAACTGCGCAAGCCAATAACGGTCGAAGATTATATGAACTCGCGCATGATCGCGGAGCCCATTCGGCTGCTTGATTGTGTGATGGTGTGCGATGGCGCCAATGGGTTGCTGATGACGACCAGAAAGCGGGCGAAGGAAAAGGGCTTCGACAAATTCGCCGTTCCGCTCGGCTATGGGAAGCGGACCCATCATAATATTTCCGAGAGCCTTGCCGACGTCACAGAGAGCGGGCACGCGGCGGCCGGCAGGCGCGCCTTCGCGCAGGCTGGCCTGAGGCCGAAGGACATCGGTTCCTTCCACCCCTATGATGACTTTCTGATCGCGATCCTGCTGCAGATGGAGATGCTCGGCTTCGCGCCGCGCGGCCAGGGGAGCGCCTTCATCAATGAGACGAATCTCAGCCATGATGGCGACCTGCCCCTGAACACCGGCGGCGGGCAGATCTCCGCCGGACAGGCTGGGCTCGCCGGTGGCGGCACCAATCTGATTGAAGCGGTAAGGCAGCTTTTCGGCGAAGGCGGCGCGCGCCAGGTTGCCAATCGCAGCACTGCGCTTGTTACAGGGATTGGCTATATTCCCTATGGCCGCAATTGGGGTACGAGCGTCGCCATGATCCTGAGTATGGATGGTTGAGGCCGATATGAGCGAGCAGTTGAACGACACTTTGGATGTGACGCGGGCCACGCCGCGCACTTTCAGCTTTTCCAAACCCTTTTGGGACGCCACCCGCGAACGGAAGCTGCTGCTGCAATATTGCAGGGCGACGGGCCAGTTTCAATTCTATCCCCGCCCTGTGAGCCTGTTCACGGGGCGCAGAGATCTTGAGTGGCGCGAAGTTTCCGGCCGTGGGGAAGTCTTCGCCTTTACGGTGGCCCATATCGCCCGGCCGCCCTTTGCCGGACATACGCCATTCCTGATCGCGACGGTGACGCTGGACGTAGGCGTCAATATCATCGCCAATCTCATACGGTGCCCGGCTGACCGGGTCGCCATCGGGATGGGAGTGCGTCCGGCATGGACGCCCCTGGCCGACGGGACCAATCTGTTGCTGTTCGAACCGGATGACGCAGCCGATGTTGGTCGATGAGCCAGCCACCTTCGGCAAGACCGAATATGAAATCGATACGCTGACCCGTTCGCTGGGTTTCCTGACCCGCGTCGTTCATATCCAGATCAACGATTCCGTGCGGGCGCAAAGCGAACTGCCCGCAAGTCTGGCCACGCTTTCAATGCTGTCGCTTGTCCATGCCAATCCGGGCATTCGCCAGGTCCATGCCGCGCGAATTCTGTTGATCCAACAACCCAATATGGCGATTCTCGTCAAAAACATGGTCACCCGGGGGCTCATTAAGCGCCGCAAGGACACCGGCAAACGAAATGGCCTGTGGATTACGGCGGAGGGAGAGGAAATGATGGAGCGGGCCCAACGGGTGGACGCCGCCAACCGGAATTATGCAGACTGCCTGTCAGAGGAAGAATATGCGCAACTTATCATGCTTTTGAACCGTATTTACAGAGCGCGACTCTGAACGGAGCAGGGCATGGTGGAACCAGGGCGTCGGCCGACGAAGCTCGCTCCACGGCCATTTACATTGGCAAAACGCTTGACATTATACCATTTCGCGGAGAAACTCCGGGAAGTGAAAAGATGGGAAAACCATCAGCGAGAGGGTGATGGCCATTATGTGCAATTGGCGCGACTGCTCCTTTAAAAGGTACGGCAAGTCCTGCTGGGGCTCTGCAGATATTTGCACAATATTGAAGATTTGCCGATTCTGACGGCTGCGTAACTGACGGCCCGTTGCCGAGGGGGCTTAAAAACCATGGTGGCTTCCGGTTCGGTGCTGATGGCAAATTCTGGGATGGGCGCGGTTTGCGCCGGACGAGATCAGAACAACAAGGATAATTTGTCCGAAAAAACTCAAATAGCCGAGAGCTATCAATATGACGAGAATAGCTGGGAGGATGTAATGCAAAAGATATCACAAATGGTGGGGGTGTCGCTTTTTGCGGTGGCTTACACGTCATCTGCAAATGCTCAGGTCAGTGCCGAGCCGCCTGCCCAGCCTCAAGCGGCAAACCGGGACGTTGGTATTGCGGACATCGTGGTGACCGCGCAGCGCCGCGAGCAAGCGTCGCAGGACGTGCCGATTGCAGTGGCGGCATTCAGCGCCGATCAGTTGGAAAAGGCGGGGCTTCGTACCGCTACCGATCTTGAAAGGGTGGTCCCGGGCGTGACGCTGGACTCCAACGGCGCTCGCTCGCCAATCTTTCTTCGGGGCATCGGCAACAATAATTATGGCTCCCAATCTTCGGTCCTGACCTTCGTCGACGGAGTGTACCAGCCATTCGACAATACGGGGGGGACCGAGTTCAGCAACGTTGAGAGCATCGAACTTGCCAAGGGTCCGCAGGGCACGCTCTTCGGCCGGAACGCCACCGGCGGCGTTCTCCAGATCAGGACGAAAAATCCCCTGAATTGGCAGGGCCTCGACGTCCAGTTGGGCTACGCCAATTATGATACCTTGTCCGGCAAGATCTATGCAGCGGCGAAGTTGTCGGAGGTCATTGCCGCTGATGTGGCTGGCTTCTATTATAATCAGGACAACGGATGGGGCACAAACCTGTTCGACGGCAGTGATTACTATACGATGAAGCGCTACGGCGCCCGCAGCAAGCTGGTCGCCGAATTGGATGACAGTTTTACTGTAACCCTGGTCGGCGATTATTCGAACCGCCGTGGGCAACTGGGCGTGGGATTGTCGCGCGCCGCCAATTCCGAGTTCATCTTCGATTCCGGCGCCGATTTCGGCATGGGCCGAAAGCTTTTTCTTCCCACAATATATGACGTCAATACTGATGATCCGCGTTCGGGCTGGAAAACCGAAGAGGGCGGTGGCGCCCTGACGTTGGAGAAACGGATTGGCGAAGTGAAATTGCTCAGCATTTCATCTTACCGCCGGGCCAAGGAATTCTTCCTGGTGGATATCGATGGCGGGCCGGTCCCGGCATTCACGCTTGACCGCACCGACCGCCGCCGTGTCTTCACCCAGGAATTTCAGGCGAGCGGCGCTGGCGACCGGTTTAGCTGGGCAGCCGGGCTCTATTATTATTATGCGAAGAGCAAGATTGTTGGACCGGTATTTGGCGGGCCCGTTACTCAGTTCGCATTTTTTACGCCTCCGGGCGTGGATTTTGTCGTCAGTTCGACCGACATGGCAAACTCCTACGCCGCCTACGCGCAGGGAACGTTCGAAGTTTTTACTGAAACCAACGTTACGCTGGGTGCGCGCTATACTATTGAAAAACGGGAAATAACGGGCAGGACCACCGGCAGTCCAGTTCTCAGTCCGGAATCGGCCGGTACCCAGGAGGAAACCTTCAAGAAGCCCAATTTCCGCGTGGCCATCGACCATAAATTCACGCCGGATATCCTTGCCTACGCATCCTGGAGCCGGGGATTCAATGCGGGCTTCTTCAGCCAGCAGGCGTTTTTCTTCAACGACGTGTTAAATCCGGTCATCGAGCCGGAAGAGGTCGACGCCTATGAGGTCGGCATTAAGAGCGACCTTCTCGACCGGCATCTTCGAGTGAACCTTGCCGCTTTTCTGTATGACTATACCAATTTGCAGCAGCAGGTTTACATCAACAATGCGGTCACGACGATCAACGCGGCCGCGGCCCGCGTCAAGGGCGCCGAGATCGATATTGTCGCCCAGCCTGTGCGCGATCTGACCTTTTCATTCAGCGGCACTTATCTGGACACGGAGTATAAATCCTATCCCGCCGCCGCATTTTACGAGGTGCAGCCGGACGGCAGGTTGACTGCTGAGGCGCGGGACGCGGCTGGCAAACAACTGGTTCTCGCACCTGAATTCAGTTGGCAGGCCTCGGCGACCTATACACTCCGTACTGGTATTGGCACATTCGATACAACGGGGAACCTGAACTACCGGTCCAAATTGTTCGCGGACCCGCATAATGACTTCGTGATTCCGGACCGGGTCCTCATTGGCCTCAATGAGCGGTGGACATCCAATGATGGGAAAACGAGCATCACCCTCTGGGTCGATAATCTGACTGATGAACAGTGGAACAGCTCGACTGCCTTGTTGACACCCAATGGAAACATCGGACGGCCTGCTCCGCCTCGGACCTATGGGGTGACCTTCGGCCGGACATTCTGATCCCCCATGGCCCCCTCGGCTTATCGCGCTGAGGGGACCCATTTGTTCGCCTCCGCCGGCACGCCTTGTGCGCATTCCGCCATCAAACACGTGGCGCGTTCGACAGGCGCTCACGGTTCGATGCTGAGTATCTTTGGATTGTTGACGAGTGCCAAAAGGCCTCGCACATCCCCTTGATCCAGTATGCCGTAAACAGGCATTTGAGCATAAGCAGGGTTTTTAGCGCATTTTTCGAGCGCAATGAATTGAGAGGGATTTCCAAGAGTTCGATTTTCTGATTCAGAATCCATGCTGGTGAAGGAGGTTGGCATGGATGGCTCAAGCTTTATCGATTGGTTTCCATCCCGCGGCGCGATCTGTTGGCGGGTCTCGAAGGCGCGGCGCGGGACGCCGGTGCAAAGATTGTGACCAACGCCATGGTGGTCGACGCGCGCGCCGACGGTACGTTGATTTTCTCCAATGGCGATAAGGTCCAGGCGGATCTGGCGATCGGCTGCGACGGCATCTGGTCCCCGGTGCGCGCCGCGCTCAATCTCGAAGAGTTCCATCAGCGGACAGAAGAGGGTGCGCTCCGGACGATCGTTCCTGGAACCCAGGAAGAGATGGCCCCGGAAGCGCGGGGGCGTTGCATCGAGAACTGGAATGGCACGCGCCGACTTCTGATTACGCCGATCAACGATACAGAAGTTTATCTCGCTCTGACATGTCTTTCGGATGACGAGGAAGCTCGCGATACGCGCATACAGCCGTGCTGGAGCCAGACTTTCCCCGAATGGTCCTGGCTGATTGAACGGATCGGCGATGAAGTAACCTGGAACGTCTACAGCTTC
>NZ_DATEMB010000041.1:0-13594 GCF_035276005.1 Rhizorhapis sp. | reverse complement strand
GATGACACGGCAGGCAATTTCCCCTCGATTGGCGATCAGTATTTTCTTTATCATTCAGGCCCAACTTCCATTTTTTCCACTCCGCTCGGGCTGAGCCTGTTGAAGCTCCTTATCTTTTCGGAAGAAAGGATGTCTTCGACGGGCTCAGGGCGAACGAAATAACAACCTTTATTCAGCCGCTTCCAAATGCCCATGCGGTGCGGGTTGCATCGCAAGCACCCCCAATTTGGCAAACAGAGCTGCATCCTTGTCATCGCCCGCATTGGCGGTGGTTAGCAGCTTGTCGCCGGTAAAAATGCTGTTCGCGCCGGCCATGAAGCAGAGCGCCTGGCAGGCCTCGCTCATGCTTTCGCGGCCCGCAGAGAGCCGCACCATGCTCTTGGGCATCACGATCCGGGCGGCCGCGACAGTGCGGACGAACTCGATTTCGTCGATCTTCGCGAGCGGCGTATCGGCCAGCATGTCGCCGAGCACCGTGCCCTTTACCGGCACAAGCGCGTTGATTGGTACGCTTTCCGGATGCGGCATGGTGGCAAGCGCATGGAGAAAGCCGATGCGATCCTCCCGCTTTTCCCCCATGCCGACGATGCCGCCGCAACAGACATTGATCCCCGCGCCACGGACATTTTCCAACGTCTCGATCCGGTCCTCGAAGGTCCGGGTGGTGATGACATTGGCGTAGTTTTCGGGCGAGGTGTCGATATTGTGGTTGTAATAGTCGAGCCCCGCCTCGGCGAGCTGCTTTGACTGTTCCGCACTCAGCATACCCAGCGTCATGCAGGTTTCCATGCCCATGGCGCGCACGCCCTTCACCATTTCTATGATGGCGGGCATGTCCCGGTCCTTGGGGCTGCGCCATGCGGCACCCATGCAGAAGCGGGTGGAGCCCGCGTCCTTCGCCTGCGCCGCCGCCTGCAGCACTGCGCGCGGGTCCATCAGCTTGGTGGCCTTGAGGCCCGTTTCGGCATGCGCCGACTGGTTGCAATAGCCGCAATCTTCCACACAGCCGCCGGTCTTGATGGACAGCAGCGTGGAAAGCTGCACCTCATTGCGCGGGTGATGGGCGCGATGGACGGTCTGCGCTTCGTAAAGCAAGTCGGCAAAAGGGAGATCGAACAGCGCGGCGATTTCCTCGCGGGTCCAATCGGTGCGAACATCCCCTCCCCGTTCCTCCCGAGCACAGTCGAGGGACGTTGGCTTGGCGCGGCGTGTCTCGACTTCGCTCGACACGAACGGAGAATGTGACTCGATCTTCGTCATTCGGCGGCTTCCTCCAGGCCTTCAGGCGGCATGTTGTGGCCGAGGAGGCGCAGCACGTCTGCGGCACACTCGATCACATTACTGCCCGGCCCATAGATGCCCGCAACGCCCGCGTCACGCAGGAACTGATAATCTTGCGCCGGTATCACCCCGCCCGCGACGACCTTGATGTCAGGCCGGCCATTGTCGCGCAGCAACTTGACGAGTTGAGGAATGAGCGTCTTGTGCCCGGCGGCAAGGCTGGAGGCGCCCACCACATCGACATCGCTTTCCAGCGCCAGATAAAGGGTTTCCTCTGGCGTCTGGAACAGCGGTCCGCTCACCACGTCGAACCCCATGTCAGAGAAAGCCGACGCGATCACGTTCGCACCGCGGTCATGGCCATCCTGGCCCATCTTGGCGACGAGCATGCGCGGCTTGCGGCCCTTCCGGCGCTCGAAGGCTTCGACGCCGTCAATGACCCGGGTCCAGCGGTTGTCGCCGGAATAGGCGCCGCCATAAATGCCCTTCACTGGCCTTGGCAGCGTGTCGTAGCGGCCGAAGACGTCCTCCATCGCTTGGCTGATCTCGCCCAGCGTGGCGCGGGCGCGAGCTGCCTTCACGGCGAGATCAAGGAGGTTGCCATTGGCCTTTGCGCCGTCGCGCAACGCATCGAGCGCGGCTTGGCATGCTGCTTCATCGCGCTCCGCTTTTACCTTTTTGATGCGGGCGATCTGCGCATCGCGAACCTTGTGGTTATCCACCTCCAGAATCTCGATGGACTCTTCATTTTCCAGGCGGAACTTGTTGACGCCGACGATGACATCCTCGCCCCGGTCGACACGGGCCTGCCGCGCGGCGGCGGCTTCCTCGATCATCGCCTTGGGCCAGCCTGCGGCCACGGCCTTCGCCATGCCGCCCTCACCCTCGACGCGCTCGATAATCTCCCAGGCCTTATCGACCAGTTCCTTGGTGAGCGCCTCGATATAATAGCTGCCGCCCAGCGGATCGACGACATTGCACATGCCGGTTTCCTGCTGGATCACTATCTGCGTGTTGCGCGCAATGCGGGCGGAGAAGTCGGTCGGGAGCGCAATAGCCTCGTCCAGTGCATTGGTGTGGAGTGACTGCGTGCCGCCCAGCATGGCCGCCATCGCTTCGATGGTGGTGCGCATGACGTTGTTATAGGGGTCCTGCTCGGTCAGCGACACGCCGCTGGTCTGGCAATGGGTGCGCAGCATCTTGCTGCGTTCCTGCTTTGCGCCCAAATTGGTCATGGCCCGGTGCCAGAGCGTGCGCGCGGCGCGCAGCTTCGCGATCTCCATGAAGAAGTTCATGCCGATGGCGAAGAAAAAGCTCAAACGTCCGGCAAACTTGTCAATGTCTAGGCCGGACGCTACGCCATATTTCACATATTCCATTCCGTCTGCGATGGTGAAGGCCAGTTCCTGCACCTGTGTCGCGCCGGCCTCCTGCATATGATAGCCGGAAATGGAGATGGAGTTGAACTTCGGCATATGGTCCGCCGTATAGGCGAATATGTCCGATATGATCCGCATCGATGGCTCGGGCGGATAGATATAGGTGTTGCGGACCATGAACTCCTTCAGGATGTCGTTCTGAATGGTCCCCGAAAGCTTGTCCTGGGAAACGCCCTGCTCTTCTGCCGCGATGACGTAGAAGGCGAGCACCGGAATGACAGCGCCGTTCATGGTCATGCTGACCGACATCTCGTCGAGCGGGATGCCGTCGAACAGAATCTTCATGTCATCGATCGTGTCGATGGCAACGCCCGCCTTGCCAACGTCGCCGGTGACGCGCGAATGATCGCTGTCATAGCCGCGATGGGTTGCAAGGTCGAAGGCGACCGACAGGCCCTTCTGCCCCGCCGCCAGATTGCGGCGGTAGAAAGCGTTGGATTCCTCTGCTGTCGAGAAACCCGCATATTGGCGGATGGTCCAGGGCTGCCCCGCATACATGCTGGCGCGCACACCACGGGTGAACGGCGCAAAACCAGGGAGACCGGGTTCGAGGTCCTGCACATCCCCGGCCGTATAAAGCGGCTTCACCTCGATCCCTTCTGGCGTATGCCAGGTGAGGTCGCGGCCCTTCACTTCCTTTTCGGAAAGCTTTTTCCAATCTTCGATCGTCGGTTTGTCAGCCATCACCTGCCCTCAAATCTGGCGGGGCGCTTCGCAAGGAAGGCCTGCACTCCCTCCGCAAAATCCGCGCTTCGGCCCGCGTCCCGCTGGTGCCGCCGTTCCATTGCCAGCACATCAGCGAAGCTGGAATCCACTGCAGTCCCGATGCCTTTGCGGATCAGGCCAAGGCTAAGGGTCGGCATCCCAGCAAGGCGCACGGCCAGAGCCCGTGCGTCGTCGGCAAGCCGCTCATCGGCGACAGCCCTAAAGATGAGACCCCAGCTTTCGGCCTTGCCGGCCGGAATGCGTTCGCCGAGCATCATCATCTCACTTGCCCGTGCGCGCCCCACAAGGCGTGGCAGCAGCCAAGTCGAGCCCCCATCGGGTATCAAGCCGATATTGACGAAGGCTTGCAGGAAATAGGCTGATTCTGCGGCGATGACGAAGTCGCATGCCAAAGCCAGTGAGCAGCCAATCCCGGCGCAAGCGCCCTGCACCGCCGCAACCATCGGAAGCGGCGACGCCATGACTTTTTCCATGGCAGGGTTGTAATGGTGCTCAAGGATTTCGCCTACATCCTCGGGAAGGCCGTCATCAGTCTGAAGATCCGTTCCGCTGCAAAACCCCTTGCCTGCGGCGTTTAGGAGAACGGCACGCACCCCCAGAGCCGGAAACGCATATAGCGCATCGACGATCTCGCCGGCCATGGCGGGCGTGAGGGCGTTTAGCCGTTCGGGACGATTGAGCGTAATCGTCCCCACATTCTGATCAACGGCTACCGCGATGGTGCTATAATCGCTCAATGCGCACCCTCCTTGGGCGTTTCCATGATCTCCACCAGCGTGCCCCCCATGTCCTTGGGATGAACGAAGAAAACCAGCGTTCCATGAGCACCGATCCGGGGTTCACCGAGCACCCTGACACCCTTGGCTTCCAGATCGGCCTTGGCCGCATGGATATCGGGCACCTCAAAGCAGACATGATGTTGACCGCCTTGCGGATTTTTCTCGAGGAATTTGATGATCGGGCTGTTTTCACCCAGCGGTTCGATCAGCTCGATCTGGCTGTTGGGCGTGTCCACGAAGCAGACCCGCACGCCCTGCGGCGGCAGATCGAAGGGCTCATGAACTCTGGTGGCGCCCAGCAGATTGACATACATCTCCACCGATTTCTCGATGGAGGGCGTAGCGACCCCGACATGATTGAGGCGGCCGATGGCCATCAGAGCTTCTCCACGATCATGGCAATACCCTGTCCGCCGCCGATGCACATGGTGCAAAGACCGTATTTGCCGCCAATTCGCTCCAGTTCATAAAGCGCTTTCACGGTCAGGATCGCGCCGGTCGCGCCAACCGGATGGCCAAGCGAAACCCCGCTGCCATTGGGATTGACCTTCTGCGGATCGAAACCAAGCTCCTGGGCGACAGCACAAGCCTGGGCGGCGAAAGCCTCATTGCTTTCGATGACGTCAATGTCGGACAGGCTGAGGCCTGCGCGCTTCAGTGCAATCGGAACGGCCTTCACCGGCCCGATGCCCATGAGGCTGGGTTCGACTCCGGCATGGCCCCAGGCAATGATGCGGCCCATGGGTTTCAAGCCCTTTTGATCGACCGCCCTCTGAGAGGCGAGTACGACTGCCGCGGCGCCGTCGTTGATCCCCGAAGCATTGCCCGCCGTTACCGTACCTTCCTTGTCGAAGGCCGGACGAAGCTTCGCCATTTCTTCCAGATTGACATCAGCGCGGACATGTTCGTCGGTATCGAAAACAGCTACGCCTTTGCGCGTTTTCACCTCGACGGGGAGAATTTGTGACGTAAAGCGGCCCTCGGCCTGAGCCCGGGCAGCCCGGCGATGGCTTTCAATGGCAAGGGCGTCTTGCGCTTCCCTGCTGACATTGTGCTTTTTCGCAACATTTTCGGCAGTGACACCCATATGGATTTCTTCAAAAGGATCGCTCAGAACCACAAGCATGGCGTCTATCGCCATGGCGCTTCCCATTTTCGTGCCCCAACGCGCAGTCGTCAGCACATGGGGCGAGCGGCTCATATTCTCTGCACCGCCTGCAACGGCGATGTCGCATTCTCCAAGGGCAATCATCTGCGCCGATGATATAATCGCCTGCATTCCAGAGCCGCACAGACGGTTAAGCGTCAGCGCTGGAGCCTCGATAGGAATGCCCGCCTCGACCGCCGCAACGCGTGAGATATATGCATCCTTGGGCTCACTCTGGATCACTTGGCCCAGAACAACATGCTCCACATCGGAGGGGCTGATATTGGCCCGCTTGACCGCCTCGGCGATCACCAGCGCCCCCAATTTCGAGGGAGCGATATCCTTGAGGCCGCCGCCAAAGTCGCCAATAGCCGTGCGGACACCGGAAAGGATGTAAACAGGTTCGGTCATTGCTTCGGGCACTCCTTCGTTCGGCCTGTCGGGCGGTTACAGCGGAATATTGTCGTGCTTCTTCCAGGGGTTCTCCAACTGCTTGTTCCGCAGCTTGCGAAGCCCTAGCGCGATACGGCGACGGGTCGAATGGGGTTGGATGACCTCGTCGATGAAACCCTTGCTGGCCGCGACGAACGGGTTGGCAAAGCGGGCTTCATATTCTTTGGTGCGCTCGGCGATCTTATCGGGGCAGTCCATGTCCTGCCGGAAGATGATCTCCACCGCCCCCTTTGCACCCATGACGGCGATCTCGGCGCTCGGCCAGGCATAGTTCAAGTCACCGCGCAGATGCTTGGAGGACATAACGTCATAGGCGCCGCCATAGGCCTTGCGAGTGATGACGGTGATCTTCGGAACCGTGGCCTCGGCGAAAGCAAAAAGGAGCTTTGCGCCATGCTTGATGATGCCGTCATGCTCCTGCCCGACCCCCGGAAGAAATCCAGGCACATCGACAAAGGTGATGATCGGAATATTGAACGCATCGCAGAAGCGAACGAACCGCCCGGCTTTCTTCGAAGCCTTGATGTCGAGACAGCCTGCAAGCACCATCGGCTGATTGGCGACGATACCTACCGTCCGGCCTTCCACGCGGCCGAAACCGCAAATGATATTGGCGGCATGAGCGGGCTGCACCTCAAAGAAGTCGCCCTCGTCTAGCGTCTTGCGGATGAGTTCATGCATATCATAGGGCTGGTTCGCATTGGCCGGGATCAGCGTGTCCAGGCTTTCCTCTATCCGGTCCCATGCGTCGGCGGTCGGACGCTCCGGCACTTCCTCGCGGTTGGACAATGGCAGGAAGTCGATAAAATCGCGCGCGGCGAGGAGGGCTTCGATGTCATTTTCGAAAGCGACATCCGCCACGCCGGATTTGGTCGTATGGGTGACCGCGCCCCCCAGTTCCTCTTGCGTGACGATCTCGTTGGTGACGGTCTTGACCACGTCGGGGCCGGTCACGAACATATAGCTGGAATCCTTCACCATGAAGATGAAGTCGGTCATGGCGGGGGAATAGACCGCCCCTCCCGCGCATGGCCCCATGATGAGCGAAAGCTGCGGCACAACGCCACTTGCAAGCACATTGCGCTGAAACACTTCGGCATAGCCGGCAAGGGAGGCGACGCCTTCCTGAATGCGGGCGCCGCCGGAGTCATTAAGGCCGATGACCGGCGCACCGACCTTCATTGCCATGTCCATGATCTTGCAGATCTTTTGAGCATGGCGCTCGGAAAGGGAACCGCCAAAAACGGTGAAGTCCTGACTGAAGACATAGACGAGGCGGCCGTTGATCGTGCCTGAACCCGTAACCACGCCGTCACCGGGGATCACTTGCTCATGCATGCCGAAGTCGACGCAATTATGCTCGACATACATGTCGAGTTCCTCGAAGGAGCCCTCGTCAAGCAGAACCTTCAGGCGTTCCCGGGCGGTGAGCTTGCCTTTGGCATGCTGCGCCGCGATGCGCTTTTCACCGCCGCCAAGCCGCGCCGCCTTCCGCTTCGCCTCGAGCTGTTCGACAATAGCCTGCATTTTGGCATTCCCCGCAATTAACCGGTCAAGAAAATGCTCCTTTTCAGCCTTTATGTCAGCATGCAAATGTGAATTTGCAAAATCGCTTTTTTGCAGCTTTGCTATTTCATGAGTACCAGCTCTTCGGCCATGCTGGGATGGAGAGCGACGGTGTCGTCGAAATCCTGCTTGGTAAGGCCGGCTTTCACCGCAACCGCCGCTGCCTGCAGAATTTCAGGAGCGTCGGGGCCGATCATGTGCAGGCCGATAACCTTCCCGGTCTCCGCATTGCAGATCATCTTGTAAAGTCCGCGCTCGTTTCGCCCCGCGAGCACATTCTTCATCGGACGGAAATCGGAGGTATGGACGCTGATCGAGCCGATCTTGTTGCGTGCCTCGGCTTCGGTCATGCCGACGCCTGCAAGAGGCGGATGGCTGAAAACCGCCGAGGGGATGGAGCCATAATCCACCTTGTGCGGATTGCCGCCGAACACCGTGTCGGCAAAGGCCTGTCCTTCGCGGATCGCAACCGGCGTCAACTGCACCCGGTTGGTGACGTCACCTACGGCATAGATGCTCTGGCAACTGGACCGGTTATAATCGTCGACCCTGATCGCGCCCTGCCCGTCCAGTTCAACGCCCGCATTTTCAAGGCCCAGCCCTTCAGTCTTCGGCCTCCGCCCGGTAGCGAAGAGCAGCGCGTCGCACTCAACGGGTTCCTGACCCTTCATGTGGACCAACAGCGATCCATCTCCCTGCTTCACCACTTTCTCAAAAGGGGCGTTGAAGCGGAACTCGATGCCTTTCATCATGCTGATCTGCAGCAGCCGGTCACGGATCTGCATATCATACCCCCTGAGGATCTGATCGGACCGGTTGACCAGCGTCACATGACTGCCGAACTCATGGAAGATGCCGGCGAACTCATTGGCAATATAGCCGCCCCCGGCGATCACGATGCGCTTTGGAAGCGCTTCCAGGTGGAACACCTCATTTGAAGTGATGCCAAATTCCGCGCCTTCGCAATCGGGCACCATCGGCCAAGCGCCGACTGCAACCAATATATATTTTGCCGTCACCGTCCGCCCGCTGGCGAGCCTCACCTGATGCGGACCTTCGATCGTCGCCCGTTCCTGGATGATTTCGACTCCATGGTTGTCGAGCGTCTGGGTGTAGAGGCCGTTCAAGCGGTCGACCTCGGCCAGAACATTTTCCCGAAGCGTCGGCCAGTCGAACTTGCAGTCGGGCACTTCCCATCCGAAGCGCTTGGCGTCCTGGAGGTCCTCAGCGAAATGGGCACCGTAAACGAGCAGCTTCTTGGGCACACAGCCGCGAATGACGCATGTGCCGCCGACGCGATGTTCCTCGGCCACTGCTACTTTTGCTCCGTGAGCGGCTGAGACGCGCGCCGCGCGTACGCCGCCGGAACCAGCGCCAATCACGAACAAGTCATAATCATATTCGCTCATCATCGAAACTCCCGTTACTGGACGCGGATATGGCGGGAGATGACGCGGCTTACAAATGGCTTTTCACTGTCATACTGATCGGAGGCCTTCCCGGTGATGTCCAGCCGGTCAGATGAGCGCCAGAAGCTCGCTGCTGCGGATGGGTCCTGATCGTAGGAAGCCCTGATAGAAATCGCATCCCTTGCGGGCTAGCAACGCCAGTTGCTGCTCAGTCTCGACACCCTCCGCGACAACCAGGAGACCGAGCGACTTGGCCATGTCGATGACGCCGCCAACGATGATGCTGTCGCGTTCCGATCCGGTAATGTCCTTTGCCAGGCCGCTATCGATCTTCAGATAATCGAGCGGCAGCGACTTGAGGTAAGCGAGACTGGAATAGCCTGTGCCAAAATCGTCGATCGCCACGCGCAGCCCTTCCTCCTGCCAGCTGGCAAGCAGCGAGGATGCAGCGGTAAGGTCTTCCATGAGTCCGCCTTCAGTGATTTCCACCGTCAGGCGGTGACGGGGAAAGCCACTGGATCGCAGCCTTTCCATGAAGAGTTCGAAATAGTCCGGCTGGGCGATATCCGCCGCCGTTACGTTGATGGCAAGGCGAAGCGATGCGAGATGATCGGGCCATTGCGAGGCGATCTCGAGCGCGCGGCTCTGGATATGCGAAGAGAGGGGCAGCAGATAATCTGAACGCTCGGCCGCCGCGAACAAGGCGCTGGCGCCGAGCGGCCCTAGGCGCGGATGGTTCCAGCGGGCGAGCGCCTCAACCCCCGTAATGGCATCGTCGGCCATGGCGTATTGCGGCTGAAAGAGGATTTCGATCTCTCCACGGCTGATGGCAAGGCGCAGATCCGTTTCGAGCTGGTCATCGTCCACCGCAAGGCTGCGACCATCGCGGATGCGCAGTCGTACGGACTGGCTGTCAGAGGCCTTTGCGTCGGCCAATGCCGCGCCTGCGCGGCGGAGGAGGCGGCCCGCATCATCCCCCGGCATCGGCTCAGCTATTCCGCAACGCGCGGTAAGGCGGATAAGGTGGTCACCAGCGTTGAATGGCCGGGCAACTGCGGAAATCATCCGGTGCGCCAGGAAAGCGGCTCTTTCCACGCCGTTTTCCCGAGGCAGGCCCAGAAAAAATTCCGTGCCCGCGATCCTGGCCAGCATGAAATCGCCACTTTCCTCTTCCTCAACCAGCCTCTCGATCCTTCGGCCGATCCGTCCGAGCAACGCATTGCCCGCCATCGGGCCATAGGCCGCGTTCATCCGGTCGAACTGACTGATCGAAAGAAGAACGACAGCCATGGGCTGTCCGCGGTCAAAGCGGCGGGCAATCCATTTCTGTGCCGCCCTACGGTTGGAAAGTCCGGTGAGACAGTCTTTTTCCTCCGGCAAGCGGGCTTCGCCGTGTGGCAGCAGCTCAATCTCGCCGGAAATGCTTCCTCCCTCGGCAAAGAGATGATGAGCGACCCGCCGCGACGGTTCGCCGGGAAGCAGGTGGGCAAAGGCGGCGCCAGCCCCGGTACGGGAAACCTGCCGGGCGAGCCCCAGGGCCGCCCTTCTCTCAGTCTTCGGCAGGAGGCGAAGCAGATCGGAGGGCTTCAGGAAATCGGCCGCCAAGCCAAAATGCTCTGCAAGCGCGGCGCTAAGCATTATATGCTTGCTGCCGGGATCATGCGTCCAGAAGAGCGCGTCACTCCGCTGGATCGAATTGCGGCTGCGCGTTTCGATTGAACCACCACCAAGCCGTTCCACATGCCGCAAGGCAAACGCGAGCGCTATGCTCAGCTTTTCACTTGTCACCTTGTCCGCCAGATAATGGGTCGCCCCCGCCTCGAGCAATTCTGGCAGCTTCGCGCTATCTTCAGTATCCGTCAGCACGAGCAGAGCGCCGCCCAGGGCCTCCACGGCCTCGGACAGGCCGGCCACGACTGGCAGCATCTTGGTTAATGCTCGCCTGGCATCCACAAGGACGACATGCGCCCGACTTCCAAGGAAGCGCTGTTCCACCCGTGCCGTGCGGCGCGCGGCCACCGGTCTCCAGCCTGCCTGCTGTGCAAGGGCCGACAGCATGTCGCGGTCATGCGGGGAAAGGATGAAAAGTGGCGGGCGCGGAGGAAGGGGATCGGTCTTGTCGGCTCTGCCAGTTTCGTCCCCGTGATCAATTATGGCAGTTTGCTTCAAATCCATTATCCGTGTCTTCGCCCTACCCCATTCATGCCAGATGTTTCTTTATACGCGGTTTCCACCGGCAGAGCTAATATCCGTTCGTTCCTTCCGATTTATGGAATTTGGCATCGGCAGTTGCACCTGGCCCATCCATGGCTTAGCTAGACCATATGGCCAATCAGGAAGGCGCATACTCCCCGTCCATGGCGGACCGTTTTGGCCGCCGCATCGAATATCTCAGGATTTCGGTGACGGACCGCTGCGACCTGCGCTGCCGCTATTGCATGGCGGAGAAAATGACTTTCCTGCCGCGCGACCAGATACTCACGCTGGAGGAAATCGCCGTTATAGCGGACCGCTTCATTGCCAGGGGAGTAAGGAAAATTCGCCTCTCCGGCGGCGAACCGCTGGTAAGGCGCGACTTCGGCGAGCTTGCCCGGCGCATCGGTCGCCATGTCAAGGCAGGCACGCTTGAGGAATTGACGCTGACCACAAACGGCACGCAACTGGCCGAGCATGCCGAAATGCTGGTGCAAGCGGGCATGAAGCGAATCAATGTCAGCCTGGACACGCTCGATCCTGATCTCTTCACACGGATCACCCGTCGCGGCGATATCAATAAGGTGCTGGAGGGCATAAGGGCCGCCACCTCCGTCGGCCTCAAGGTAAAGATCAACATGGTCGCGCTGAAGGGCCTCAATGACCATGAGTTCCTCCCAATGCTCCGCTGGTGCAATGCGCAGGGGCATGATTTGACCCTGATCGAGACCATGCCTTTGGGGATCATCGATGAGGATCGGACCGATCGCTATCTGCCGCTCAAAATGGCAGTGGATCAGATCAAGGCGGAACATGAAGTCACGCCTATCGCCTATCGCACAGGTGGACCTTCGCGCTATTTCGCGGTGGAAGGCATAAACGCGCGGCTTGGGCTGATCACGCCGCTCAGCGACAATTTCTGCGCCGGATGCAACCGGATGCGCCTTACGTGCGAAGGCAGGATCTACATGTGCCTTGGCCATGAGGATCATGTGGACTTGAAGGCCGCTTTCCGAGCAGGCGGCGCCAGCGCGATCGACGCTCTGCTCGACAAGGCGCTGCGCCTCAAGCCGCTGGCGCATGATTTCGCCATAGGAGCGGATGCCAGGCCCGCGACGGTTTCACGCCACATGAGCGTCACCGGCGGATGAGCAGCGGGCAGCGCAGGGCCCTGCTGGCGTCGCCAGCCGAAAATGCGCGCGAGGCAGAGGCTTTATTGCGAAGCCAATATGATTTCGTCCCTCTGGAAGAGGCGGACATGGTCATCGCACTTGGCGGCGATGGCTTCATGCTGCAGACCCTGCATCATATGCTTGAGCACCGGCGCATATTGCCGGTGTTCGGCATGAACCGGGGCACCGTCGGCTTCCTTATGAACGAATGGCGGCGAGACGTTCTGAACGAGCGGATCGAGAAGGCAAAGTCCTTCAAGGTAAATCCCTTGCGGATGACCGTCGACACTGTTGATGGCGAGCAGTTTTCCATCCCGGCAATCAATGAGGTCTCGCTGCTTCGCGAAACCCGCCAGACCGCAAAGCTCGTGGTTCAGGTCAACGGCCGCACCATGCTGCCGGAACTGGTATGTGACGGAGTGCTTGTGGCAACGCCGGCCGGATCCACCGCCTATAATCTGTCGGCTCAGGGCCCGATCCTGCCGCTGGGATCAGGAATGATCGCCCTCACCCCCATCAGCCCCTTTCGCCCAAGGCGCTGGCGGGGCGCAATCCTGCCGGAAAAAATGTCGGTCCGCTTTGAGGTTCTTGATCCCGTCAAGCGCCCGGTCAGCGCCGTCGCCGATCAGCGTGAGGTTCGCGATGTCGCTCGGGTGGAAGTGACCATAGACCGCGGCACACCGCTCACCCTGCTCTTCGATCCGGAGCATGCGCTGGACGATCGTATTGCGATGGAACAATTTATCTCCTGACCCTCTTGCCTTTGTTCGAATCCCGCTGCTATAGGCGCGGCTCGCTTGTTGAGAGACAAGCTGCTCCCCGGTAGCTCAGCGGTAGAGCAACCGGCTGTTAACCGGTTGGTCGATGGTTCGAATCCGTCCCGGGGAGCCATTTCGGAACGAAACTGCGAACGCCGTGCGTCGCCGTTTCCACTCCATAGCCTCCTCCGGACGCCACGAACGTCTAGAGGAGCCTTGGCTTCGATTCCCTGATCCGAATTTTGTCGCCTCCGACCTCCACCCGCTGCACTAGCCGCCTGAAGGTGATGGCGCTGGAAACCTCCCTCTCGATCCCTGATCTTTTTGCAGGCCTTGACCCCAAACCGACGCAGCAGCTCCGGCGCCACACGATTGTCGTCGCCCTCGCCGCGGTTTTCGGCCCGGTCCGCATCGGACCCTAGAGTGATTTCGAAGCAGGTGGAATCACGTGCTGGCTCGGAAATCACGGAAAACAAAGTCTCCCTAGAGGCATTCCGGTTCAATCAGAACCGGAATGCCTCTAGGCGCCATCGCCCTTGCCGCAACCGTCATCTGGTGGCTGTAATGAGTCCGGGCCCATTTACCGGAGGTGGCGAGCGGTATAGTTGCCGGCACCCGATGACGCGAATGCCCTAGCGAGCGACGGTACGCAATAATCTTACTCATAGCTA
>NZ_DATEMB010000040.1:0-47308 GCF_035276005.1 Rhizorhapis sp. | reverse complement strand
CTGTCGATGGCGGCATTGGCAAGGCCGGTAAAACGCATCCCGCGCGGATCGATCTCCTCGCCCTGCTCAGCCCATTCGCGGGCGATGCGCTCTGCCAGACGCATTGCCGGCACGACCAGCGGTGCACGGCCAGGCGTTCGGACCGGGCGGCCGTCCAGCCTGATCCCATATCCCTCGCCTTCAGCGGCGACTTCGGCCCGCTTGTAGAATCGCTTCATAGATTTTCACCGTCGACCGGCGGCGTCCGCCACGCCCGCGCCAGGATTTTCGGCACAATGATCGTCTGGAACATGCCCACGGTCGCGATGATGGCCCCCATCAGCTTGGCCTTGTCACCCGATACGAAAGCGAATTTCTCCAGCATGATCAGGAATCCGAACATCAGGATGAAAACGCCCGAGAGGCGGAACAGGCCAATGGCGAAGAAGCGCTGCTTCGCCGCCGCTTCCCGCGTCGGTTGCTGATCCATCTCAGTCATGGTCTGCTATATGGCGATAGAGCTCATCCGCGTCCACCGCGACGCTGAACGCCCCTGACGCAATCAGTTCTTCGGGCGCATGATAGCCCCAGCCAACGCCCAGCCCCCTTGTGCGGGCGTTCACTGCCATTTCCATGTCAAAGCTGGTGTCCCCGATCATGATCGTGCTTTCCATCACTGCACCGGCATCGGCCATGGCCTGCTCGATCATCGAGGGGTGCGGCTTTGATGGGTGGCGGTCGGCGGTTTGCAGCGTCACGAACTTCTCCACAAGGCCGTGATGGGACAAGCAAAGCTGAAGCCCCCGGTCCGACTTGCCCGTCGCCACGCCCAACAGCCAGCCTTCCCTGTCCAGCCGGTCGACCAGATCAGCAATGCCCTCGAACAGCGGCTCGTGCACCAGCCCCGCTCCGCGCATGGCCTGAAACACCTGCTTGTACTGCTGGGCGACATGCAGGTGGAAATCTGCTTCCGCGTCCGGCAGCAGGACAGCCATCGCCTCGGGAAGACTGAGCCCCACCACCGCCAGCGTCCGGTATCGGGGCGGCGGCGGCAGCTTCACTGCCTCGAAGGCGCGGTCCATGGCGGTGCAGATATTGTGCTGGCTGTCGACCAGCGTGCCGTCGCAATCGAAAATGGCAAGACGGTTCACTTGGGTCCCCTCGACCGGCGCTCTCCCCGTCGCTCCTTGCGCACCTGTTTCGCATGCGCCCTAGCCCGTTGCTTGAGTTGATCCCGGCTGGGTTCAGGCCGCCCTTCATCAAGGGGCAAGTCGCCGAGGGCCAAATCGAACCCCAGATTTTCAAGGCTTTGGGCGAAATGCGAGGGCAGTTCCGCCTTTACGTCGATCTGTCCGCCATCGGGATGGTCGATCCGGATGCGGCGGGCGTGAAGGTGCATCTTGCGGCTGATCGAGCCGCTCAGAAATGCATCCTTGCCGCCATATTTGCCGTCGCCGACGATGGGGTGCCCAATCGCCGCCATATGGACACGCAACTGGTGCGTGCGTCCGGTGAAAGGCTGCAATTCCACCCAGGCCGCGCGGTTTCCGGCGCGTTCGATCACGCGGTAGCGGGTCCGGGCGGGCAAGCCCTCCTCCTCATCCACATGCATCTTCTCGCCGCCGGTGCCCGGCTGTTTGGCGATGGGCAGCTCGATCATGCCGTCATCAATGGAAGGAACGCCGATGACGATCGCCCAATAGACTTTCCGCGCTGTCCGGCTGGAGAAGCTTTTCGCAAAAAGGGCAGCCGCGCGCGAAGTGCGCGCCAGTACCAGCGCGCCCGACGTGTCCTTGTCCAGCCGGTGAACCAGCTTCGGCCGCCCCTCCGCCTCAAAGATCAGCGCGTCGAGGAGCCCGTCCAGATGCTCGGAGGTCTTGGTCCCGCCCTGCGTCGCCAGCCCCGGCGGCTTGTTGACGACAATGGCCTGCGGATCGCGGTGGATTACCATCTCCTGCGCGAACGCGATTTCGTCGGCGCTCAAATCGACCACGCGCACCCGCTTTGCCGGAGGAGGCGCTTTCGCTTCGGCAGGAGGCACCCGGATGACCTGCCCCTCCTCGATCCGGTCGCCCGGCGTGGCGCGAGCGCCATCCACGCGAAGCTGCCCTGTCCGCGCCCAACGCGATACCAGGTTGAAGCCGATGTCCGGCAAGTGGCGCTTGAACCAGCGGTCGAGCCGGATGCCGTCATCATCGGCCTGAACCCGGAATTGCCGCACATCCTGCAACACCGCGGGCTTTGCCGCCGCCTTCTCAGGCTTTTTCGCAGCTGCCCTTTTCGTGGGTGACTTGGGTGCCGCAGCAGCCTTGCGGGCAGCGGCCGCCTTGGGAGCGCCCCTTGCCCGTCCCTTGGGCGCGGCAGGCCTGGCAGCAGGTTTACGCGGCGGCCTCATGCCAGGGCCCTCACCACGAGAAGGCCCAGCGCCATCATGCCGACCGCTCCAATAACCGAAGCAGTAATATAGCCGAGCCCCATCACCATCTGTCCGCGCTGCAACATCAGCACCACTTCCAGGCTGAATGACGAAAAAGTTGTAAATCCACCGAGCACCCCTACGGCCACGAACAGCCTGATCTGCTCTCCCCCATCGACGAACCGGGCCAATATGCCGGCCAGCAAGCCCATAGCGAGCCCGCCCAGCACATTCGCCGTCAGGGTCCCCCAAGGATAGCCGGGACCCATGACATGCGTCATCAGCCGCCCAAGCTGGTACCGGCAAGCCGCGCCCATCGCACCGCCCGCCATGACGAGGAGAGTATTCTGCATGGGACCAGCCCCTACCGGCTTTTGTCGGGTAAGGGAATGGAAACAGTGAAGGTGGCCTTTCGCTACCCCCTCGCCGCGTTCGCCCCGTGTTTGTCGAAGCCTCTCACTTCTTTTCAGGCAACCAGGTCAGGGCGAACCGATAAGCCAGCGCACGCCGCATGAGTTCAGAACGTATAGGCAAGTCCGGCAGCCGCCATCCATTGATCCGCATCGCCGGCTTCCGCCACGACGGGGCTATCGGCATATTTTCCGAGCAGCCGCGAATAACTGACACCTGCTCCGATACTGAGCCCGCCCCGTATCAGGTCACCAGTCAGGCTGTGCATGAAAAAGCCGCCCAGGCGGACATTCTTGAAGCCGCTGTCATCGACGCTGTAGGGCGACAAGCCACTTGCCGCCGCGCCGACTGGCGTCACCCCGAAATAGGTCCGGCCATAGCCTTTGCCCACATAATCGGCGGACACCGACACCCCCGCATAAGCCGTACTGCTGAGCGGCGTTCCATATTCGAGGCTAGGCGAGATCACATAGCTGTCGTGCACATTGCCCAGGTCGCGAAGATAGCTCACGCGAAAGGACAGGTTGTCATAGGCGCTAGTGAACACGCCGGCCTTGCCAATCCCTGCCCAGCCGCCAAGTTCGAACGCTTCGTCCAGCTTGCCAAGCGCCCTGACCTGCGGATCCTTGATGCCGCCCGTCCGGTCCAGGCGCAGATTGGCGGCTGGCCCAAGTTCGATGTCCCACCCGTCCTCATCGCGATCGGGAAAGACGTCCACGAAAAGATTGGTGCCGCGGGTGAAGAAGGCGATGCCCGAAATCCGTCCCCGCACAAGTGCGCCAGGGGTCACGGAATAGTCATCCGACCCCTCATAGCTCGGCACATAGGCTCCGCCCACCCCGATGGTCACGCTGTCTGCACGGGGATCGACGGCTGGCAGTGCCTGCTCCTGCGCAAATGCCTGGGGAACGGTGAACAGCGGAAGGCACAGAACGAGCAAGCATTGCCTATTCATCGGGACGTCTCCCTTGGAGCAGTTCTAAGGAAATGGCGCGACCGTCATTTTGGTTCCGAAACAGGGTTTCTTTTCAATACAACCAACTTCCAGTCCCTCATCGACCGGGAGGGAACTTCCCCCAAATAGAATAAGGGCCCGGCCATCCGGCCGAGCCCTTGTCCTCCCCTATTAGCTCTTGAAGCTCAGGCGTCGTAGTCGCCGCCAATATTCTGGTTGCGCGGCGGTGCGGCGGCGGTGAGGCGCAGCGCCTCCGCCGACTGGGCAATCGAACCGATTTCGTCAGGCATGTCGTCGTCATCGATCTGCACCTTCTGCAGACCGCTGATCAGGGAATCCTGAAGATCGTCGGGCTGAACCGTTTCCTCAGCGATTTCGCGCAGGGCAACGACGGGATTCTTGTCGCGGTCCCGATCAAGAGTAAGTTCAGCGCCGCCGCTGATTTCCCGCGCGCGCTGCGCGGCGAGCAGGACGAGGTCAAAGCGGTTGGTAACCTTGTCGACGCAATCTTCGACGGTAACGCGGGCCATGCGGGCTCCTTGAAAAATTCCGGAAAAAAGAAAGTCGTCCGACTAACAGCCGTACCCGCCAGAGTCAATGAAAAGCAGGACCCATGGCCACCCCACAGCTCTTGCAGGCTTTGCAAGTCTTTCGAAAAAGGGGCATGCTATGTCCATGTCCGCCGACATGTCCCCACGGCCCCCCTGTGTATCTGCCGAAATAGAGGGCAACCGCCTTCACCTGATCGACACCGGGCCGGGACGTCTTTCGGAGCTGCTGCACCTCATCGGCGGCGCACGCCATTATCTGAAGCTCTATTTCTATATGTTCGAGAGCGACGATTATGGCCAGTGGGTCATGGACCGGCTGCTGGGCGCGCTTCACCGCGGCATTGCCGTCACCTTGATGATCGACAGCTTCGGTTCCTCCAATGCCGATCTCCGCTTCTTCCAGCCTTTCCAGGATGCAGGCGGGCGGTTTGGCGTCTTCGGCAATCGCCGCTCCACCCGTTATCTGATCCGCAATCATCAGAAGATCGCCATTGCCGACGGCAAGCGCATGCTGACCGGCGGCTTCAACATCTCGAAACATTATTTCGGCACGCCCGAGGACAATGCCTGGCGCGACCTGGGCCTTTATCTCGAAGGACCTCAGGTCGCGGAGGCCGAACGCTGGTTCGACGCGCTGGCTGACTGGGTGATGGCGCCCAAGCAGCGCTATTCGGCGCTGCGCCGCCTGATTCGCTTCTGGCCCAAAAAGGAAGGCACTTTCACCTGGCTGCTCGGAGGCCCGGTGCGGCTTAGTCCTTGGGCCCAGGCGGTGAAGCATGATCTGGAGCGGGGCAGGCACTGCGACATGGTCCAGGCCTATTTTTCCCCCTCACGCGGTATGTTGCGGCGGCTGACGGCCCTCGGCATGCGGGGAGAAGTGCGCCTCGTAACGGCATCCAAGTCCGACAATACGACCACCATAGCGGCGGCGCGCTGG
Organism: Rhizorhapis sp.; assembly: GCF_035276005.1. NCBI lineage: Bacteria > Pseudomonadati > Pseudomonadota > Alphaproteobacteria > Sphingomonadales > Sphingomonadaceae > Rhizorhapis > Rhizorhapis sp. The sequence goes on along the minus strand of NZ_DATEMB010000040.1, from coordinate 42,059 downwards.
CTGTACGCCCGGCTCATTCGCAACCGGGTGAAGATTTACGAATTCCTGCCGTGCAAACTGCACATGAAGCTGATCGTCATCGACGACATCGTCTATATCGGATCGGCCAATTTCGACATGCGCAGCCTGTTCATCAACCTGGAATTGATGCTGCGGATCAAGAATGCCGCCTTCGCCGGCCAGATTCGTGCTTTCATCGACCGGGACGTGAAGGACTGCCAGGAAATCACGCAAGAACTGCATCGCCGCCGGACGGGACCGTTCACCCGCCTGCTCGGCTGGATCAGCTACGGCATGGTGTCCGTGGTGGACTATACGGTAACGCGCAGGCTCAACTTCCCGGCGCACATGCGGGACGTGGACGAAGATTGATGATCTGGCTGGAACCCTTGTCCAGCCCACCAATCCTTATGCCGCAAGTTCCTCGGCGGGTGCATCCTTCCACGCCCAATAGAGTTGGCAGGGCGGGATGTTCCACAATTCAAAACCCTCATCGATCTCGCTGAAATGCGGCGCGATGAATTTCCGTACCTTGGGCGAATATTGATAGACGAGGAACGCGCCGCCCGGCCGCAAGGCGGCCTCGGTTTCGCGCGCAATGGCGGGGCCGACGCCGCGCGGCAGCGTGGAGAAGGGCAGGCCAGACAGGATGTAGTCCGCATGCTCGAAACCATGTTCGGCAATGATCCGCCGCACATCCGCAGCCGAACCGTGGACCGCCAGAAAGCGGCTGTCGGCGATGTCGCCGTTCAGATAGTCGACGAATTCCTCATTCGTATCGATCGCGATCAGCATCGCGTCGGGCCGCATCCGTTCCAGCACCGGCCGGCAGAACGTGCCCACACCGGGTCCATATTCCACGAACAGCTTCACATTCTGCCAGTCCACCGGCTTCAGCATCGAGCGGATCAGCGTTGGCGATGAAGGAATGACCGATCCCACCATGACCGGATGTTTCAGAAAGCCCCGGAAGAACAGGCCCCAAGGACCCAGAAATCTCGAAAACCGGACCAGAAGATTGTTCGAACTGCGAAGCTGTTCAGCGCGTGAGATGCTCATTCCGTATCCGTCATTTATTCTCTAAGGCAGAAGCCGTGGCAAATCCCAGGCCGGTTTTCAAGTGTGCACGTCACCTTTCCCCGATATGGCTGGCCTTGGTTGCGACAAATGGAAGAAAGGGCCTTTAAGCTTATGAGCTTGTTGTCAGAAGCAAATTACGCCGGGCCCAGAAGGTTCCCCGATAGTGCGATCTGATTTCCCTTTGCTTTTCCTCGTGATGCTGACGGTGGCAGCGGGGAATACCGCGCTGCAGTCGGTTCTGCCCGCCATTGGCCGGTCGCTGGGGCTGGCGGACACCGCTGTCGCTGCTGCCTTTTCCGTCTCGGCGCTGATCTGGACGATATCGGCGCCTTATTGGGCGCGCCGGTCGGAACGGCACGGCACGCGGCGGATGCTGCTGCTGGGCCTTGGCGGCTTCATCGCGTCGGTCGGCCTCAGTGGCGTCATATTGACGGCGGGCATCATGGGCTGGATCACCCCGCTCGCCACCTTCGGGGCGTTGATCGTCTCCCGCCTCATCTATGGCAGCCTGGGCTCTGCGGCGCCGCCTGCGGCACAGGCAATGGTGGCGGCGCGCACCAAACCGGAGGAGCGGACCCGCGCGCTTACATTGCTGGCATCGGCCTTTGGCCTCGGAACCATTCTGGGGCCTGCGCTCGCACCCTTTTTCGTCTTCCCCTATGCCGGTCTGGCAGGACCCGCCTATGTCTTCGCCGCATTGGGTGCCCTGGTCCTGTTCTGGGCGCTCAGGATGCTGCCAGCCCTGCCGGTGGACGGCGGCGCGGGCGGCGCCATGGCGGGCTATCCCTCCATTGGTGGCCAAGGGACCGGCGCCACCGTCACCGCCGCGATCGGCGGCAGGACCGAGCAGGTCGGCTGGCGCGATCCGCGCATCTTCATCTGGATCCTGGTCGGACTGATCGCAGGCCACGCCCAGGCCATGACTGGGCAAGCCATGGGCTTCCTCATCATCGACCGCCTCGCCCTGCCCCTTGATGAGGCGCAACAGGCTATCGGCATCGTTCTGATGATCGGGGCGGGAGCCGCGCTGCTCGCCCAATGGGGCATCATTCCGCTATTGAACCTTGCCCCACGCCAACTCGTGCTCTGGGGCTGCGTCTTGGCTGCGGCCGGTTGCGTCAGCATCGGTTTTGCCACCAGCCTTTATGGCCTCGCGGTTGCCTTTGCGCTTTCATCGCTTGGCTTCGGCTTCGTTCGTCCCGGCTTTACCGCCGGGGCATCCCTCGCGGTGAGCGGCGCGGCGCAAAGCTCGGTCGCCGGAAAGGTCACGTCCATCAACGGCGCCGCCTTCATCCTCGGCCCGTCCATCGGCGTCGGACTGTACGAGCTAGGGCGGCCCCTGCCCTATTACATGGCCGGGGCCGCCATGATCCTGCTTTGCCTTTATGCGCTCTTGAAGCTCACTCCTTCTCACCCCTTGGTGTCAGCATTCCAGGAGCGATAAAGCCGATGGGATTGAGCGTCAGGGCATTCTGCTTGAGCTTCGCTTCGATGGTTTCATATTCCTTTTCCATCTCGGGCGTCACTGAGGCGCGGGTATCGGCCAAGCCCCGTTCGAAGTGGCTCATGCTGACCCGTTGCACGTCGAGCGACTGGCGCAGTGCATAAAGGCCAGCACGGCGGACCAGGTCCTCCAAATCCGCGCCAGTGAAACGCTCCGTCCGCGCCGCCAGATCGTCCAGGTCAACGTCGTCCTCCAGCGGCATCTTCGCCGTGTGGATGCCAAGGATGCGCCTCCGCCCGGCAGCGTCAGGCACGCCCACATAGACCAGCTCGTCAAAACGGCCGGGCCGCAGTAGCGCCGGGTCCACCAGATTGGGGCGGTTGGTGGCGCCGATCACCACTACCGACTGCAATTCCTCAAGCCCGTCCATTTCGGCGAGGATGGTGTTGACCACCCGTTCGGTCACCTGCGGCTCGCCAAGACCGCCGCCCCGCGCGGGAACAAGGCTGTCCAGTTCGTCGATGAAGATCACCGTCGGGGCCACCTGCCTGGCTCTCGCGAACAGGCGTGCGATCTGCTGCTCGCTTTCGCCATACCATTTGCTGAGCAGATCGGATGACTTGGTCGCAATGAAATTGGCCTGCGCCTCACGCGCGACCGCCTTCGCCAGCAAGGTCTTGCCGGTGCCGGGCGGGCCATAGAGCAGGAAGCCCTTCGCCGGACGAATGCCGATCCGGCGGAACGCATCCGGGTCCTTCAGGGGCAATTCGACGCCTTCCTGCAATCGCATGCGGGCATCGTCCAGGCCCCCGACATCATCCCAGCGGACAGTGGGCGCCTGCACCATCACTTCGCGCATGGCCGATGGCTGGACTCGTTTCAGCGCTTCGAGGAAATCCTCGCGTGAGACATATAGGTCATCGAGCACCTCGGGCGGAATGGTGCCTTCTTCCAGATTGAGCCGCGGCATGATCCGCCGCACCGCCTCGATCGCAGCTTCGCGGGCCAGCGCCGCCAGGTCGGCTCCGACAAAGCCAAAGGTCGTCCGGGCAAGCTCTGCCAGGTCGACCCTGTCGCCGAGCGGCATGCCGCGTGTGTGGATACCCAGGATTTCGCGCCTTCCCCGCTCATCCGGCACTCCAACAACGATTTCCCGGTCGAAACGGCCGGGCCGCCGCAGCGCCTCGTCGATCGCCTCTGGACGGTTGGTGGCAGCGATCACCACCAGATTGGTGCGTGCCTCAAGACCGTCCATCAGCGTCAGCAACTGTGCCACCAGCCGCTTTTCGGTCTCACCGGTCACCTGACCGCGCTTGGGGGCAATCGAATCGATCTCATCGATGAAAAGGATGCTGGGAGCCGCCTTGGTGGCTGCGTCGAATATCTCGCGCAGTTTTTTTTCCGACTCCCCATAGGCCGAACCCATGATTTCGGGCCCGTTGATCAGGAAGAACTCGGCATCGCTTTCATTGGCCACCGCCCGGGCAAGACGCGTCTTACCGGTGCCTGGGGGGCCATGAAGCAGGACGCCGCGGGGCGGATCGACGCCCAGGCGCTGAAATAGCTCGGGATAGCGCAGCGGGAGCTCCACCATTTCGCGGAGCTGGTCGATGGTCTCCGCCATGCCCCCCACATCATCATAGGTGACATCGGCGCGGCGATGCTCTCTTGGCTCCTCATATTCGGGCCGCAGTTCAACCTCGGTATCGGCCTCGATATGAACGATCCCCTTGGGCACCGTGCTCACTACTGCAAGGCGGATTTCTTGCAGCGCATAGGCCGGCGCGGCCAGCATCTGCTGCAATTGCGGCGGCATGTCGCCGCGGTCTACCTGCTGCTGTCCGGTTGTTGCAACGACATCCCCAGCGGTCAGCGGCCGGTGGAAAAAGCTCCGTTTCAGCCCATAGGGGCTTCCCTGCAGCCGCAGATTCTGTTGGGCCGGGGCGAAGACAACTCGCTGCGCCGGCCGGGAATCCGCCTTCCGGACCACGACAAAGTCGCCGGATCCTACTCCGGCATTGGCACGCTGAAGGCCGTCGATACGAAGCAACTCCAGCCCCTCATCTTCCTTGTAGGGGGCAACCGCCCGGGCAGCGGTGGTCCGCCTGCCGATAATCTCAACGATGTCGCCTTCCGCCAGGCCCAGTGCCGCCATCGTCGCCCGGGACATGCGCGCAAGGCCACGTCCGCTGTCCTCCGGCCGCGCATTTGCCACCTGCAGCTTTTGGCCATCCTGCTGTTCGTCTGCCATGCTACCCCCGATTTTAGGATTGTTACGTGGAAGATAGGATCAGATGAACGCGCTTTAAGGCCCAAAATGTCCATGATCTTTGAAAACTTCGATCAAGACCTTTAAGTGCCAAAAAAAATGGGCCGGTACAGGACCGGCCCTGGAAGTAGTTAGGAGAGGATGCCTGAAAAGGCCCGCGCCTGATGCGCCGCAAGGGGCGTTTGCGCAATTGCGAAAGAACCAAGAGTGGTTGCAAAGTCTGCAACCAGGGAGCATTGAGCCCTGGCCTGGTTTTATGGGCCTGCGTTCATGCTAAATAAAGCTCTGCGGGTGTGTGATTGATGACGCACCGCAATAAAGCGCAGCTATTAGAAGGAATTAGATGCGGCGATTGCCACCTCTGACGGCTCTCGAAGCCTTTGTTCAGGTTGCCCGACTCGGGTCGGTGAAGGCGGCTGCAGAGGAACTCGCCCTTTCGACTCCGGCCCTCAGCCGCCGGGTGCAAGCTCTCGAACGGTTCATTGGCCGCCCGCTGTTCGATCGCAAGCACCAGGCGCTGGAACTCAACCCGGATGGCCAGCGGCTGCTGTCAAATATCGCCCCGGCGCTGGATGTCCTTTCGATTGCGGTGGAAGAGGTTCAGAAAGACAATAATCAGATGCGCCTCAGGCTGGGCGTCCTCCCGCTGTTTGCCAGCCAGCGTCTTTTTCCGCGCATGGGCGAGCTGCGGCGTCTGCATCCCAATCTGCACCTCGATGTCGAAACCACCCCTCACAGCATTTCCCGCCTGGGCGAGGGGTTGGATGCAGCCATTGTCCTGGCAGAGGACGTGGAACCGTCGCTCTATGCCCACGAACTCGACCGCGACGAAGTCTATCTCATCGCCTCTCGCGATCTGGTCCATGGCCCAAATGCCATCACCAAGGCAGAACAGATTGGCAAGATGACGATCCTGATCCATCGGGAGATGCCAGCCAGTTTCGATGCCTGGAAGCAAGCGGCGGGTCTGCCTGACCTGGAACCCGCCGCGGTCGACAATTTCGATTCCGGTCCGCTGATGCTTGAAGCTGTGGCCCAGGGACTTGGCGTCGCCTTCATGCATGCAAGCCATTTTCACCAGGCAAAGGACGACCGCATCGTGCGGCTATTCGATGTGCCGGTCGAAAGCCCCTATCGCTACTGGTTCGTCTGCCGGCCCAAGGCACTGCAGAACCGAGCAGTGAAGATATTCCACGATTGGCTGACCAGCGCCGACATTTAGGGTCCCTAATTTCGGCGCCCCCTTTATCGCAGAACGCTATGCAATAACGGTGATCGAAATTCGGCTGATATTCGCGGGCTTCGCGACACTGGGCCCCACAAAAAATTACTTGCGCCGCATTAAACATGACGTCTCCGTTACCGTTCTTCGCGGCATGGGATATGAGGCAACATCGATCAGGGCCGGGCACGCAAAGACTGTAGCCGCGGCCCCGCGCGGGCGCCTGTCGCAATGGCTGGGCGGCCTGCTTTCAAATGGCCAGGAAGTGGAGGAGGAAGCAGGGGTCCAGCCTCGCTTCGACCGCCTCGAACAGCGCCGCGCCCGGCTCTATCAGGAAATCGGCGAATTCATGTTCGCGCACGACCTTGATCTGACGCCGCTCAATTTCGGCCTTGCCTATGATTATGTGACCGGCAACGACCGGGCGATCGAGCAGGCCGTGCGCGCGATCATCATGGAAAAGGGCAAGCTGACCAACAGTCAGGCTGAAACCATATTGGCCGAAGCCAGCCAGGACGAGATCACACCGGAAGCCATGAACGAAATGCTGGATTCAGTAGAAGCCAATCTCGGCCAGCTTTCGGACCTCGTAAAGATGTCGCAGCACGAGGCCAATCATTATGGCGATCAGTTGCAGGCACAAGTCCGGGATCTCGCCATTCCCGGAAAGGCCGGGCCAGTGATGAGCCAGCTCATCGCCCTCACGCAATCGATGATCGACAAGAGCCGCGCCGTCGAAGCGCAAATGCGCGAAAGCCAGAAGCAGACGCGGTTGCTCAAGAAGAATCTGGATCATGCCCGCAAGGTGGCGGAGCAGGATCATCTCACCGGCCTTCCCAACCGCCGTGCTTTCGAAGCCATTCTCAGGGAGGCCGCCGCGCGGGCGCAGGCGAGCGGCAAGGCTCTCAGCGTCGCCTTTTGCGACATCGATCATTTCAAGCAGATCAACGACGTCCATGGACATGATGTCGGCGACCGCATCCTGAAGTTCGTTGGCAAGCTGCTTGCCGACATCTCCAATGATACCTGCCATGTCGCCCGGCACGGCGGCGAAGAGTTCGTGATGCTGTTCGAAGGGCAATCCACCAAGGCCGCATGCGAGATCGTGGACGCCGCGCGAATCGATCTTTCGCAGCGCACGCTCGTCAACAAGACCACAGGCGAGCGGCTGGACCGGGTTACCTTCTCTGCCGGCATCGCCAATGTGGCGGCTTATGAAGACTCGCGCGAAGCGCTACGTGCCGCCGACGCCGCCATGTACGATGCAAAGGCGGATGGACGGAACCGGGTCTATATCGCGACGGTCTAAGCCCATTTGCGGGGCCATGAAATTCAGGGCGTCGCCAGCCGGTTCCTCAGCGCGTCCAAAGTGTCATTCTGGCGATCCACGATTGCGACCACGTCCGCCCGCGCCCGGTCAACGACGTCGCCACCGGTTTTCGCCTCGCCCGCAGCAATCGCATTCATCCGGCTGACATACAGCGTGTCCAGGCTGGCAAGCGCAAACACGCTGTCATAACGGTTGCTCTCCAGCGTGGAGATTGCCAGTTCCGCTGTCACCCAGGCTTCGCTTGAGACAGCGGATCCCGCCGCTGCATCCACCTGTTGCCGCGCCTTGGGGAGTCCAGCGTCAAAGGCTGCCGCTCCCGCCCGCGCCTTTTCCACAAGGCCCTCGACCTGCTTTGCAAGGACCGGGTCTTCCTGCACTTCGGTTGGAGTGGGGCTTGCGATCTCGCTGCCCTGCGATTCGATCGGCCGCCTGGCGAGCGAAGGATAATCGCCGCTGGCGCCCCCGGCGCATCCCGCCAGGAATAATGCCAGCATGTGGAAAGCGGATTTGATCCTCATGCCACTCCATCTATGCGGCGCACCCCGCATTGGCAACCGCAGCCGAAACATTTAGGGCGGGCAGCCATGCTTTCCACCGCCCTCATCATCCTTCCCGTCTTCCTGATCATCCTCGCCGGTTATCTCAGCGGCAAGGCAGGGCTTATGGGGGAAGCTGCAAGCCGGGAACTCAACCGGTTTGTCGTCTGGCTCGCCCTGCCCTGCCTCATGTTCGGGACTGTCGCCACGACGGACTGGAGGGCAGTCTGGCATCCCGGCTTCGTGGCCGCGTCGGTGATCGGAAGCTTCGCAGTCTTCGCGGCAGGATTGCTGGTGGGCAAGGCCCGGGGCCTAAGCCTTGCCGACATGAGCGTGGATGGCCTCAATGGATCCTATTCCAACTCGGCCTATATCGGCCTTCCATTGATGTTCCTGATCTTCGGCGAAACCAGCCGGCCCTTTGTCATCATCGCAGCGACGCTGACCCTGATGGCGCTGTTCGCGGCCGGGATCGTCCTTATCGAGCTGGCACAGCAGCAAGGGCAGAAGGGGCACATAATGGCTGCAAAAGTCCTTCGATCGCTCCTTACCAATCCGATCGTCATGTCGCCTTCTGCCGGATTGCTATGGTGGCTTACCGGCCTCGCCCTGCCTCAGCCCGTCGATACCTTCGTCTCCCTTCTGGGCTCTGCAGCCAGCCCCGCCGCGCTCGTGGCAATTGGCCTGTTCCTCTCGCTCCGTCCTCTGAAAGAAGCGGCGGGCAATCCCTTCGTCATTGCATTGACCGTCATCAAGCTGATCCTGCACCCTGCGATCACTGCCGTAACAGCGTTTTATCTATTGCATCTTCCGCAGCAGGTGGCCGTGATGGCGATCATGATTGCCGCCCTGCCGACCGGCACCGGGCCTTTCATGGTCGCGGAATTCTATGCAAGGGACGGCAAGGTGACATCGGGCACCATCCTGCTCTCCACCAGCCTATCGGTGCTGACGATCACTGCCATCCTCACCTGGCTTGGATAAATGCGCGCTGAAATGTCCCTCCAGCCTCCCAAAGCCGTTGACAGGACGGACTCAATCCAGTAGCGGACCGGCTTCCCGCGCCAAGGCACTGGCAGCAGCCATTTACCTTGCGCCAAGCATTGAAGAAACGAAGAGACAAGCCATGTTCGCTGTTGTGCGCACGGGCGGCAAGCAATATCGTGTTGCCGCAGGAGACAAGATCGTAGTCGAAAAGCTGGCCGGTGATGCCGGTGCGACGGTTGCGCTGGACGATGTCCTGCTCGCGGGCGAAGGCACCGAGCTGAAGGACACCAAGGGCCTGACCGTTCAGGCGGAAATCATTGCGCAGGCGAAGGGCGAGAAGGTTATCGTCTTTAAGAAGCGCCGCCGGCACAATTACCGCCGCAAGAATGGCCATCGCCAGCAGCACACGATCCTGAAGATCCTGAGCATCGGCGCGGAAAAGAAGGCCGCGCCGAAGAAAGCCGCGAAGGCCGACGAAGCGCCCGCCGCCGAAGCCGGCGAAGCCTGAGACAAGAAGGAGCATAGGAAATGGCACATAAGAAAGCAGGCGGCTCCTCGCGCAACGGTCGCGACTCAGAGTCCAAACGCCTTGGCGTGAAGAAGTTCGGCGGCCAGCAGGTCATCGGCGGCAACATCCTGGTGCGTCAGCGCGGTACGAAATTCTATCCGGGCCGCAATGTCGGGATTGGCAAGGATCACACGCTCTTCGCGCTCGCTGAAGGCCGCGTATCCTTCCATGAAGGCAAGCTGGGCCGCAAATATGTGCATGTGGACATGATGGCTGAAGCCGCAGAATAATTCGGACGAACCAATGACAGGGTCGTCCGCCAGGGCGACCCGAGGATCCGGTGGACGGATCTGATTTTCAAGGGAGACGGGACGCCCCGGTCTCCCTTTTTTATTCTCCCTTGCAATTGGCTCGCCCCGCCGCGCGAAGGCGCACATGGGCCGCCAATGTCGCTAAGCCGTAACCGAAACAGAGCATAGCGACTGGCAACACAAAGGAGAATATCGATGTTTGCCCGTACCGAAAGACTGCTGCTCCGGCCCGGCTGGCGTGAAGACGCTTCCGCGCTTGCCGCCGCCATCGGAGATGAAGGCATCATCCGTAACCTGGCGCGTGCGCCCTGGCCCTATGCCGAAACTGATGCCGCGCAATTTCTGGAGCGCGTGCAGGAATCGGCGCTGACGCAGTTCCTGATTTTTTCCCGCACCTTGGGCGCGCCTCGCCTCGTCGGCGGCTGCGGCATCATGCAGGACGGCACTGATCTGGAACTCGGCTATTGGATTGCCCGTCCCTATTGGGGCCTGGGATTTGCCACTGAAGCCAGCCGGGCGGTCGTCCAGATTGCGCGCGCGATGAACCTGCCAAAGCTGAAGGCCGGGCACTTCCTGGACAATCCCGCCTCCGGCAACGTCCTGCGCAAGATCGGCTTCCGCCCCACCGGCCGCGTTTCCCTGCGCTATAGCAGGGGCCGTGGCGAACAGGCACCCAGCGCCCTGTTCGAGGAGGGCGAACTTGTGGAGATGCGACCGAATCTATCGGCGGCCCTCTATCTGGATCAGGCATTGGCTGCTTGAATGACTGTGAACCGTCGTCACTGCGAAGGCAGGGACCCCGCTATTCTTCGGCAAAGCTGAAAGCTTAGCGGGGCTCCTGCCGGCGCAAGGGGCGCCGGAGCTTGCCCCCCCCTCCCCAAGCCAAACTCGGGGAGGATGGCTACTAGCCATTTCCCCCATTCCATCCTACATGCACGCCCATGCATTTCCTGGATCAGGCCAAGATCTTCATCCGCTCGGGCGCAGGCGGCCCTGGCGCGGTGAGTTTCCGGCGCGAGAAATTTGTTGAATATGGCGGCCCCGACGGCGGTGACGGCGGCAAAGGCGGCGACATCATTTTCGAGGCGATCGAAGGGCTCAACACGCTCATCGACTTCCGCTACACCCAGCATTTCAAGGCCCCGCGCGGCACTCCTGGCGCCGGCAAGAACCGCACGGGCGCGGGCGGCGGCGACCTTGTCATCAAGGTGCCGGTGGGAACACAGGTCATCTCCGATGACGGTGAGAATCTGCTCGCCGATTTTACCAAGCCCGGACAGCGCATCACGCTTCTGCGCGGCGGCGATGGCGGGCGTGGCAATGCCAGCTACAAGAGCAGCACCAACCGCGCCCCGCGCCAGCATGGCACCGGCTGGCCTGGCGAGGAAATGTGGGTCTGGCTCCGGCTCAAGCTGCTGGCGGATGTGGGCCTTGTCGGCCTCCCCAACGCAGGCAAGTCCACCTTCATCAATCAGATCACCAATGCCAAGGCAAAGGTCGGCGCCTATCCCTTCACCACCACCAAGCCTCAGCTTGGCGTCGTCAGCCATCGCGACCGCGAGTTCGTGATCGCGGACATTCCCGGCCTGATCGAGGGCGCGGCTGAGGGAGCGGGCATTGGCGACCGTTTCCTGGGCCATATCGAACGCTGCCGGGTACTCCTGCATCTGGTCGACGCGACGGGCGACGATCCGGTCGCGGCCTGGAACATCGTCCAGGACGAACTCGCCGCCTATGGTGCGGGCCTTGATGAAAAGCCGCAATTGCTGGCGCTCAACAAGGGCGACCTCCTCGACCAGGAGCTGATGGACGACATCGCGGCTGAACTTGGCGAGGCTGGGGCGGAGAATATCTATACGATCTCTGGCGCGACTGGTGCGGGCGTTGCGGCCCTTCTGGATCAGGTGATCCCGCTGCTCGACGCTGACCAGGAAGATGAAGATGACGAAGACCAGGGGGACCATCAGGCATGGTCCCCCCTGTAAACGGCTTCGATCCCGCCCATTGGAGCCGCATCGTCGTCAAGATCGGCTCCTCCCTGCTCGTCGATCCTGACGGTCAGATTCGGGAAGATTGGCTGAAGACGGTGATCGAGGACATCGCCGCGCGCCATGCGGCAGGGCAGCAGATCATCATCGTATCCTCAGGCGCGATCGCGCTCGGCGCCCGCCGCCTGAAGCTGCCCAAGGGCGGCCGGAGCTGTATCGAGGATGCGCAGGCCGCCGCCGCCGCTGGCCAGATCGCGCTCTCGCATAAATGGGCTGAGCTGCTGGGGGCCAAGGGCCTGAGCGCCGCGCAGATCCTCGTTACGCTCGACGATCTTGAGCATCGCCGCCGCTACCTCAATGCCTCTGCCACGCTGGAACGCCTGCTTGGCCTCAACGTCATCCCCGTCGTCAATGAGAATGACAGCGTAGCGACCGAGGAGATCCGGTTCGGCGACAATGACCGGCTGGCTGCCCGCATCGCTCAGGCCGCCGATGCAAGGGCCGTCCTCCTGCTTTCAGACATTGACGGCCTCTACACCGCCAACCCCCACAGAAATCCCGATGCCCGCCTGGTAGAGCATGTCGAGGCGATTACGGACGATATAGTTGCCATGGCCGATGGCGGCTCTTCTTCCGGCATGGGATCGGGCGGAATGCTGTCCAAGATCGAGGCGGCGAAGATCGCCAACAAGGCGGGCGTTCACCTCGCCATCATCACCGGCCACACGGACCATCCGCTGAGCGCCTTTGCGGAGACCGGCAGAGGCACCGTTTTCCATGCGGCGGAAAGCCCCGGCGCGCGCAAGAAATGGCTTGCTGGGCGCCTCTCCATCCGGGGGCACATCACGATCGACATGGGCGCGGCAAAGGCGCTCGCCAACGGCAACAGCCTGCTGCCCGCTGGGGTACGCCAGGTCGCCGGTGCGTTCGCGCGCGGCGACGTTGTTGATATCCTGTCCGAGGATGGCCGCCTTCTCGCCCGCGGCCTGTCGGAATATGACAGCAGCGATGCCGTTCGCATTGCTGGTCACCGCTCCGATGAAATCGCGCGAATTCTGGGTGGGGTTGCACGCTCGGTTCTGGTTCACCGCGACCATATGGTGATGCTGTGACTCCCTTTGACGCACATTCCGGTTTTTGAATCTTGCACATGCCCGCCAGCCCCCTACCCCTTCGCCTCGCCATCACGGGCGGCACCGGTTTCGTCGGCCGGACTGTCGTGACCCTCGCCTGCGCGCAGAATCTGACCCTCAATGCCCTCACCCGCCGCCCCCAGGACGTGTGCGCCGGGGTCACCTGGATCGAAGGCGCGCTGGACCGCGACGAGCGCCTGGCCGATCTGATGGCGGACGCCGACGCCGTTCTCCATATCGCGGGCGTCGTGAACGCTCCTGACCGGGCAGGCTTCAAAATGGGCAATGCCGCTGGCACTCTCGCAGTGGTCCGCGCCGCCCGCAGGGCCGGGGTCTGCCGTTTCATTCACGTCTCCTCGCTTTCCGCGCGGGAACCGCAACTCTCGCATTATGGCTGGTCGAAGCGGCGGGCGGAACAGATCGTGATGGCAAGCGGGCTCGACTGGACGATCATCCGCCCGCCCGCCATTTACGGCCCCGGCGACACCGAATTGCTGGAGCTGTTCCGCCTTGCCCGCAGGGGTCTCGTCCTTCTCCCGCCAAAAGGCCGCCTGTCGGTCATAGAGGTGAGCGACCTCGCCCGCCTTCTCCTCGCCTGCGCTCAGGATGAAGAAGAAAGCATAGGCGCCATTTATGAGGCCGATGACGGGCTGGAGGGCGGCTGGAGCCACCAAAGCTTCGGCCGCGCCATTGGCTCGGCCGTCGGCCGCCGCGTTGCTACTCTCTCTACCCCCCGCGCCCTCCTTCACCTGGCCGCCCGCGCCGACGGCATGCTGCGCGGCACGAAGGCCAAGCTCACGGCCGACCGGGTCAGTTATTTCTGCCACCCCGATTGGGTGGTGGACCCTGCAAAACGCCCGCCATCCTGGCTTTGGGAGCCGCAGGTCGGGACCCGGGCGGGCCTGAAGAACGCGGCGGAATGGTATCGGGAGCAGGGTTGGCTGAAATAGGCCAAAATTGGTGAACGTCACACATTTTATCTGACCCAATTTCCCGTCGTCGCTGCCCTTCGACTGCCCGTAGGGCGGGCAAAGACTGACGGGCTGAGCCCTCAACCGATTCGCGCCGCCGCCAACTCGCCCACGAAGACCGCAAAACTCAGCACCAGACCGGTCAGGAAAATGCGATAGGCATAGCCCAGGAACCTGTACTTTTTCCGCTGCAGCACCTGCCCGTTCTGATAAAGGTCGCGCAGCATGGTGCGGCATAGGGTTTCGTCATTCTTCAGCCTGCCGATGACCCGGTCGACAAACTCGCTTTCCCCCATGCTGGTGAAGACACCGAAGAACAGGATATTGTCATCCTCTCCCACCGGACCATGCGCATGGGTAACTTTCGGCAGCACGCTCAGCACGGCGAAAAGCGCGGAGAAAAAGGCAGCGAAGGCCAATATGGCAAAAGGACCCAGGAAGGCGCTGCTCTTCATCTCTCCCATGGACAGCGTAAAAACCAGGAAGGTCGCGCCCATCAGCATATTTGCCTTCTGATCGGCCATTTGACTGAGTTGCAGATTGGCGAGCTGTGCGGTGCGGACAAGGTGCACGCTATTGGGTGAAAGCGCGGCGCCTTCCTCTGCGCCCTGAACCTCCGCAATATCGACATCCGCCATCGGCCGCACCCCGGAAACCCGGAAAAGCATCGCATCCTTTGCGGATTAGGGCAAGATCATGCCCGATTGCCGCCTTATTCGCTTGCCAAATGGGCTTGTCTGTTGGCAAGCATCCGCGCCAGCACAAAGGGACGTACACAAAACATGACCAACCGCCAGGACATTTTCGACAGCGTGGCCGCGCAGATCGAGCCCTTTAACAAGAAGGGCGTGGATCTGACCGAAAACACTAGTTTTGCGGGCGATCTGGAGTGGGACAGCCTGACGGTCATGGACTTCGTCGCCGCCATTGAGGATGAATTCGACATCATCATCACCATGAACATGCAGGCGGAGATCGAAACCGTTGGACAACTGGTGGATGCAGTGGCGAAGCTGAAGGGTTGAACTATTTCCCGTCACCCTGAACTTACCGATGAAAGCACGGAATGACTGACCTTTTCTCCAAGTTCGATCCCCTCATTGCTGAGCGCGAGGCGTTGCTCGCCACTGGCGTGCGCGATCCCTTTGCGATCGTGATGGACGAGGTGAAGTCCCCTACGCTGGCGGTGATCAAGGGCAAGGAAACCATCCTGCTCGGCACCTATAATTATATGGGCATGACCTTTGACGCCGATGTGATCCAGGCAGGCAAGGATGCGCTCGACAATTTCGGTTCCGGCACCACCGGCAGCCGCGTCCTCAACGGCACCTATCAAGGGCATAAGGAGGTCGAAGAGGCGCTGAAGGAGTTCTACGGCACCGCCCATGCCATGGTCTTCTCGACCGGTTATCAGGCCAATCTCGGCATGATCTCCACTCTCGCGGGCAAGGGCGACTATGTGGTCCTGGACGCGGACAGCCACGCCTCCATCTATGATGGCTGCAGCCTCGGCACTGCGGAAATCGTCCGTTTCCGCCACAACAGCGTCGAGGATCTGGACAAGCGCCTCGGCCGGCTGCCCGCCGAAGCCCAAAAGCTGGTGGTGCTGGAGGGCGTCTATTCGATGCTGGGCGACATCGCCCCTCTCCCTGCCATGGTCGCCGCGGTGAAGAAGCATCCCAATACGATGATCCTGTGCGATGAGGCACATGGCATGGGCTTTTTCGGTCCCAATGGCCGCGGCGTCTTCGAGGAATTGGGCTGCGAGGGCGACATTGATTTCGTGGTCGGCACCTTTTCAAAGTCGGTCGGCACGGTCGGCGGCTTCTGCGTCTCGAACCATCCGAAATTCGATGTGCTCCGGCTCGTCTGCCGTCCCTATGTCTTTACCGCCTCCCTGCCGCCCAGCGTGGTTGCAACGGCGGCGACCTCGATCCGCAAGCTGATGCACGCGGGCGAAAAGCGCGCCCATCTGTGGGAAAACAGCCGCCGGCTGCACAATGGTCTTATGGAGCTCGGCTTCAAGCTTGGGACCGAAACACCCCAATCGGCCATTATCGCAGTGATCCTCACCGACCAGACGCAGGCCGTTGCCATGTGGCAGGCGCTGCTGGAGCTTGGCCTTTACGTCAACATGGCCCGCCCGCCGGCTACCCCAGCAGGCACCTATCTCCTGCGCTGTTCGCTTTGCGCCGAACATTCCAGCGAGCAGGTCGGGCAGATCCTGGATATGTTCGCGGCCGCGGGCCGCGCAGTGGGCTGTATCAGCTAGGGACTGATCGGTTCCGGCGTCAAATCGGTATCTTTGCACGAGTCACCGCATCGGTTATGTTGGGGAAAAACCGGAGGACCGGGACATATTCGCTGAAGAGCCGAACGCGCGCCTGCAGGCGCTGATTGGACGTTTCCTGCCGCTGTTCTTCGCAGCGGGTCTTTCGCTTACCTTGGCGGCCCTGCTGTTCTTTGTCTCGCAGGCGAGCAAGGAGCGGGACCAGGCGCTCACCTCTCAGCGGCACAGCTTCGTGGTGATGAACATCGCCCGCGCTCTCGACGCCACGATTTCGCGCTCGGAATCGACGCTCGCCCGATATGTGATCAGCACCGACAAGGATGTCGGCCGCGTCTATCAGTCGGAATGGGGCAAGGCGGGTCAGCAGCTAGAGCTTCTCGCGCGGGAAACGCGGAAGGACCCGGCGCAGAAGGTGCTGGTGGCGCAACTTCGCGACGCCTATCTGGAACGCGGCAGGGAACTGAACGACATTGCCCTGCGCACCAGCTATGATCAGAAAATGGGCTCCCTCGCCCGTTTCCACCAGGCCGGCCAAGCCGAAAGCCTGGCGCGTATCAACGCGCTGCTGAAGCAAGTCATCAAGGCCGAGGAAGCGGTGCTTGAAAAACGCAGCAAGGCGGTGAGCGCAACTGAAAGCCGGTCGGAAACATTGTCGAGCACCTATCGCATCTTCGGCCTGATCATCCTGGTCGGGGCGCTTGGCATGGGCTGGGCAGCCAATGCAGCGCTCAGCGACCGCCGCCACGCCAGCCGCCTTGCAGAGGCCGAATCCCTCCGCGCCGCTGACCTGGAAGAAGCGGTCACCTCGCGCACGCTGGAACTGAAGATCGCCAATGAGAAACTCCACCGCGAGGCGGCCGAGCGCGCCGCGGCCGAAGAGAGCCTGCGGCAGATGCAGAAGATGGAAGCTGTCGGCCAACTGACCGGCGGCATCGCGCATGACTTCAACAATATGCTCGCGGTGGTGGTCGGCGGGCTGGAGCTTGCCCGGCGCAAGCTTCATCAGGATCCCGCGCACGCCGAGCGGCACATCGCCAATGCCATGGAGGGCGCGAACCGCGCCTCTGCCCTCACGCGCCGGCTACTTGCCTTCGCACGTTCAGAGCCGCTGCTGCCGCAGGTCATCGATCCCGATGACCTCATCTGCGGCATGACCGAGCTCATCGACCGGACAATCGGGGATCAGATCAAGGTCAAGACGGTGCCCGGCACTGAGGGATGGAAAATCTGGGTGGACCGGCACCAGCTTGAAAATGCCATCCTCAATCTGGCGGTCAACGCGCGGGACGCAATGGATGGCAAGGGTACACTCACCATCTCTACCCAGCAGGCGCAGCTTGCTTCAGGCGAGATCGGCGAATGTTCCGAGGGCGACTATATCGTGCTGAGCGTCGAGGACACGGGCTGCGGCATGCCGCCCGAAGTGCTCTCGCGCGTGTTCGAACCCTTCTTTACCACCAAGCCCGTGGGCAAAGGCACGGGCTTGGGGCTCAGTCAGCTTTTCGGCTTTGTCGGCCAATGCCGGGGCGAGATCCAGATCCAGTCAGAGGTCGGCACGGGCACGGAGGTTCTGCTGTATCTGCCAAGGCACCATGTGGCCGAAGAACAGAACAAGGACTTCGGCCACCAAATGCCATCACACGAGGCCGTAGAGCATGACGCCGGATTGACCATATTGGTCGTGGAAGACGATCCACGTGTCCTGTCCGCCACGATCGACGCGCTGGTTGACCTGGGCCATCACCCGATTGCATGCGACCATCCCATGAAGGCCGCCAGCCTTCTGGAAAGCCATGCGGACATTCAGTTGATCGTTTCGGACGTCCTGATGCCGGATATGACGGGACCGGAAATGGTGGCGCATTTACGCAAATCGCATCCCTCCATTCCCGTTTTGTTTGTCTCGGGCTTCGCTGGCGACATCGATAATGCAGCCATGTTCGAGGGATGCGAATTGCTGCGCAAGCCCTACACCATTGCGGCCTTGTCGGCGGCCATTGGAAAGGCGCTCTCGGCTCGCCAGGTCAACGAACAGCTCCGCGAGACAACAGCCGCGGCAACAAGCTGACAGCGCCAAGAATAGGCCAGCGGCGCTGCCAAGGCTTCAGCAAGATTTCGGTCCCTGCATGCCTGTTGATCTTCCACGCGAGATAGTCGATGCCGCCAGCAAAGGTGAAGCTTGCCTTGGCCAGGCGAAGCAGCGTCAGCAATTTGCCCTGCCGCTGCAAGCTCCGCCAGCGGCGGGCATTGGCGGCGATTTCCGCAACTGAGAAGCCAGGCCGCCCAAAAAGACCCGCCGCTTCGAGGGCAGGGCCGGTGAAACGGCGATAGCGCTCCTCATCCGCATCGATGATCGAACCGGACCGCCCCTTACGCTCCGCCCGAAGCTCGGCATTATAGGTAAGCGCAAATCCGGTGCGCCAGAGGTCCAGCCCTTCCCCCTTCGCCGCAGGGGCTGCAAGCGCAAGCAGCGTGGGCGCCGCCTTGGCGATCGCCTTGATCGCTGCTTGCCGGGCATCCTCTCCGGCCGTCCAGACCAGGCGGGCAGGCTGGGCAAAGCGCGCCCATACCGAAACATTGCCGGCTTGGAGGGAGTTGAGCCGGTCAAAATCCGCTTCGCTCAGCACGGCATATTTGGCGGCAAGGCCATCATGGCTGAAGGGGAAGACATTGGGCGGAATGAAGCGGTTCGCAGCGACAAGCCAGCTCTTCCCATAAGCAGCGCGGTAATCGGAAACGATCAGGTAGAAATCCAGCATCAGCCCCTCAAGCTGCTGCTGCCTTAGGCACGACCCATAAAAAAGGACGGAGCGCGCCGCGCCCGGGTAGCGCGCGGCGAGCGCCTCCGCCATGGCCGACACGCGCGGATCGACTGGCTCGGAAAGTTCGGCAGCTATGAGGTGAGACAGGGACGGCATCATAGGGTGATATGAAAAACCAAAGGTTATATCGGGTCGAGGGGCATTCTCTGTTCCCTCTCCCATGGGGAGAGGGTTACGCAGACTTGGGCTGGCAAAGCCAGTCCTAGTCGAAGTTGGGTGAGGGGTTCCGCTACTGATAGGGCACAGCCCCTCACCAACTCCGGCTAGGTCCAAGCAGTCAAGCCTTCATATCCTCTCCCCATGGGAGAGGGAACACAGAGCTTCCGCCGCCAGCATCGGCCCTCTTAATAAAGACCTGCTACTTACGCCGCCAGCCTCAGGAAGGGAACGGGCGGCGTGGATGTCAGCACAATCGGCTTGCCCGCATCCGCTTCGAACAGCTCTCCGTCCAGGATGACACTGCTATGCTCCCCCTCGATGCGGATCATATCGCCGCGCTCAAGGTGGATGCCCGTCAGCTTCCGCTTTCCGAGCTTGCCGGAGACGCTGGCGAAGAGCATCCGGAACAACGCGGAAAGACTGTGATCGACTGCCATCAGCTTCATGCTGCCGACGGCTTCAACCCCGTTGCCGGTGCGCGCGCCCAGAAGCAGCCGTTCCAGGGTAGTCACGATCAGCAGGGAGAAACGGCCCCTCAACTGGCCTTCCCTGATCAGCGACACCTCTATGGGCCGCGCCCTGGGCGGCATATATTTACCGCTGATCCCGAGCAGCAGCGAAAACACGACCGCCAGGGCCGTCAGGAAATGGCTAAGCCCGTTGGACAAGCCAAGCGGATAGATACGGTGACGGCAATAGAGGATATAATCCGCAAGGCCCGCCCCACCCAGAAACATGCCCAGCACTGGCCTGCTATCCGCTTGGCCATCGGACAGGGCGATCAATTCCCGCGCCACGACATGATCCTTAAGCCCGGTCTTGGCAAGCTCCACAATCCGATCGAGCGCCTTCAAGGGGTCGCCATGAATACCGAGGTCGAGCGCGATCAGGTTGGTCTTGCCATTGGGGAGCACGGCGATGGGTGGCACTTTCCCTTTGAAATGCTCACCCTGGTATAACTCGGTGAGCGCCGATTGCACCGTCCCGTCGCCGCCATTGATGACGATGACCGCCGGATTGACACGGGCTATGGTCTGCAGCGCCCTGCCGATCTGGTCGACATGTTCGACCTCATAATGGAAAATATCCGGATGATTGGCGCAATAGCTGCGCACACGCGGCAAAATGGCGCGGTTTCCCGTCGATTTTGGATTGGACAAGAGCGCCACGCACACCATCGCCGTCATGACCCTATCTGTTCCGTTTCAGCGGCTCGAAAGAGAGCCCCTGCACATAATTGAGGACCACGCGAATTGGCCGCGTCTCATTCCCCACCGAAAATTCGGCCTTGCTCATGCTCGGCTTTTTCTTGCTGATGAGGTCGCCAAGGCTGACATCGGGATTCCCCGAAAAGCCGCCCCCGTCCTTGCGGTCGCTCTTGCCATTGCCGTTCACGTCGTGCCGTACGGAAATGGCATAGCTGCCGGGCTTGGGCACAGGGACGCAAACATTGGCGCCGCCTGATGAAGGCACCGGCACATCGACACGCTCCAGCCACTCGCCCTTTTCAAGGAAGGTGCGGCTGTTGTTGGTATAGAGTTGCACGCGAAGCTTGCCGGTCCGGCTTTTCAATCCTTCGACCTGCACCAGCACGGCGCTGCCGCCATTATCGCACAGGGCGGCGTGCGGGCCGATTGCGGCAGCCTCGGCGCCCAAGGGCATAAATACGGTGAAAGCGGCGGATACCGCCACTGCCACTGATTTGCCCGCAAAATTCAACATGACCAATAGACTCCTGGAAGCTATAGCCCGGCTGACACCACCACCAGACGGGCGGCCCTGTTCGCCCCGCTTCGAGGATATGGATAGTATTTGCGGCCAAAACATGGTGACGGGACGACCAGATATTGAAAATGCTTAGTGCCACCGACCGTTATCTGGCGCGCCAGATCGCCTTGCCCCTTCTTGGGACATTGGTGATCGCGGCGATGCTGCTCGTTCTGGACAAGATGCTGCGCCTGTTCGACTTCGTCGCGGCAGAAGGTGGTCCGGTCAGCGTCGTGTGGCGGATGCTGGCGAATCTCATCCCCGAATATCTTTCCCTGGGGATTCCCATCGGCCTGATGCTTGGAATCCTGCTCGCTTTCCGCCGGCTGGCCCTTTCGTCGGAACTCGATGTCTTTCGGGCGGTGGGCCTCAGCTATGGCCGGTTGCTGCGTGTCCCCTATATGTACGCAATTGGCCTTGCGCTCGTGAACCTCGCCATTGTCGGCTTTGTCCAGCCCTATGCCCGCTATGCCTATGAAGGATTGCGATTCGAACTGAGGTCGGGCGCGCTCGGCGCATCGATCAAGGTCGGCGAGTTTACCAATCTCGGCAAGCGCATGACGCTCCGCATTGAGGAAAGCCGGGAAAATGGCCGTGATCTTTATGGCATTTTCGTGCGGATCGAGGATAAGAGCGGGCAGTCGCTTGCAGTCACCGCATCACGAGGCACATTCCTTGCGACCGATGATCCCGACACGATCATCTTCCGGCTCAAAAATGGCGTATTGGTCCACGAATCGCCCAAATATGAATCCCCCCGCATCCTGAGCTTCAGCTCGCACGATCTGCCCATCGACCTGCCCCAGATCGAAGCGTTCCGCGGCCGGGGGGATGCCGACCTGGAACTCACCATTCCCGAGTTGGTGAAGGCGGGAAGCGATAGCAATCCGAGCGAAAGATTGCGCAACGAGGCCCGTGCCAATTTTCACTTCCGTCTGGTCGAGGTCGCAATGATGCTGCTATTGCCCCTGGCGGCAATTGCCTTTGCCGTGCCGCCCAAGCGATCGACTTCCGCGCTCGGCGTTTTCCTGTCGGTGGTGTTCATCGTCACATACCACAAGATCAATGAATATGCGGAATCCTTGGGTGCGCTCGGAATCGTCAGCCCCATCATCGCGCTTTGGGTGCCCTTCCTGCTGTTCAGCGCGCTCATCCTATGGATGTATCATGTGAGCGCGCATCGTCCGGGCGGACAGCCGATCGGCGCCCTGGAACGCGCCTTCGCCAAGGTCGGCAAGTGGATCGGAAAATGGTTCCGCTTCGGCCGCCGCAAACTTCAGCAGGTCACCTGAGCCATGCAGCTGCAATTCTTTCCGTCCAAGACCATGGCCTTCTACATGGCCAAGATGTTCCTGGTCCGCACCTTTGCGGTGCTGGCGATGCTGGTACTAGTGCTGCAGACCCTGGACCTGCTCGGTGAATCGGGAAAGATTCTGGCTTATCCCGGCAATGGCGATGCGGAATTGTGGCGTTATATCGGCTTGCGGGTTCCGCAGATCATTGATCGCTTCCTCCCATTTTCGGTGCTTCTGGGCACGCTGATCACCTTGGCTACGCTCAATCAGAACAGCGAAGTCATATCGATGAAGGCCGCCGGCCTGTCGGCGCATCAGGTTCTCGCGCCCCTCCTTCTGACCAGCATAATAGTCGCCGCCATTAGCTTTGCCTTTGACGAACGCATCGTCGTTCGCGCGAATGCCTCGCTGGATGCCTGGCAGCAGGTGGAATATGGTCCCGTCCCCAGGGCCAGCGGCGTAAAGACCAATGTCTGGGTCAGGGACGGCGAACAACTGGTTCAGGCCGGAACCGTGCAGGGACGCGGCAAGGACACGGTTCTCGGCGACGTCCGCATCTTCACCCGCACGGACAATGTCCTGCGCAGCATCACCAAAGCGCCCAGGGCACGCTATGCCGGCGGCATGTGGCAACTTGAGGACGCTGTGCGCTTCGATGTTACGCGGGGCACGCAGGAACGCCTCGGGACGGTGCGGGTCGCACCGGAAGTAAGACCCGACCAGTTCACCTTGTCCAAGGTGGATCCCGATGGCCTTTCCTTTGGCGAACTGCGCCTGGCCATCGCCGATCTCAAGGACGCGGGACGGCCAATTCAATCGCTCGAAGCCAATCTGTGGCACAAGATTTCCGGACCGCTTTCCGCCACCCTCATGCCCTTGCTGGGTGCTGTGGCCGCCTTTGGCCTTGCCCGGTCGGGCAAGCTTTTTGTGCGGGCGGTCATCGGCATGGCGCTTGGTTTTGCCTATTTCGTGGCGGATAATTTCGCGCTCGCCATGGGCAACCTTGGCGCCTACCCGCCGTTGATGGCTGCATGGGCGCCGTTTTTCCTGTTCCTGCTGGTCGGCGAGACCGTCTTGATCCGCACCGAGGAATAGCCCCGGCTACCGAACTGGCGTAAAATATGGCAGCAAGAATCCGCGCTTGTCCTAAAACCGCCTTATTGCGGGGTGATAGGCCACCGCTATCAGCAGCGCCGCTCCTGCGCGGCGCGTAATGACGACAAAGAGGTTTCGACGTGAACAGGGCTGAAACGCAGCAGCAAAGCTTTTGGAAGCGCTCTCATCATCTGGACAAGATGACGCTGCGTGAACTGGTGGTCGCCTATTTTCAGTACCCAGCGATCATCGCCTATCTTGGCTTCGCAGCATTAACGGCGGCAATATGGGTCTATCAGCCCGCTCCGATGGTCCAGACGCTCGCCTCGATCGCCGCTGCAATCCTGCTTTATCCGCTGGTCTGGTATGCGCTGCACCGCTGGGTCCTCCACAGCAACTGGATGTTCAAGGTGCCGTTGCTCGCCTCGACCTGGAAGCGCATCCATTATGATCATCATCAGGATCCGAATCATCTGGAGGTGCTTTTCGGCGCGCTCCATACGACGCTGCCCACCATCGCGATTGCAACGGCGCCCGTGGGCTACGCCATTGGCGGCGTCGGCGGGGCAGCGATTGCCATTGCGACAGGGCTGGTGACGACCTGCTTCTATGAGTTCTGCCACTGCATCCAGCACCTCTCCTACAAGCCGAAGAACAAATGGCTGGCGGCGATGAAGGCGCGGCACATGGCGCATCATTTCCACGACGAGAAGGGCAATTACGGTATCACCAATTTCCTTTGGGACCGCCTGTTCGGCACATTCTACGAACGGCATGAGCGCAAGGAGAAGAGCCCGACCGTCTTCAACCTGGGCTATACCGACGAAGTGGCCAAGCGCTATCCCTGGGTCAAGGAGCTGTCCGGCGGCATCCTGGCAACGGGGCATCCCCGTCAGCGCGATAGGGATTAACCGCCCTTCCCTTTCGCCCTGAGCTGGTCGAAGGGCTTTCCTTATTTGAAGCAAAGTGACGGGCTTTGACAGGTTCAGCCCAAACGGGGGGTCCGAGGCATGAACAATCAGAACATCACCATCACGCCTGTCTCTTCCAAAGCGGACTTGAAGAGCTTCGTCGATCTTCCCTGGACCATTTACGCCAATGACGCCCATTGGGTGCCGCCCCTCAAGGACGAGGTTTATGCCCTTCTGACACCGGGCAAAAATCCCTGGTTCGAGCATGGCGAAGCGCAATATTTCCTGGCGCGGCGGGGAACGGAGATCACTGGCCGGATTTCCGCCCATATCGACCATCTCGCGCTCAAAATGCCGGCGGAACAGGGAATGGGACCCGGCACTGGCAATTGGGGCCTGCTGGAGGCGAAGGACGCTGAGAGCGCGAAGGCCCTTATAACCGCCGCCGAAGATTGGCTGCGTTCCAAGGGGATGATCCGTTCGCTCGGACCGCTGAGCATCTCGATCTGGGATGAACCCGGCCTTCTCATCCAGGGCCATGATCATCCGCCTACGGTGATGATGGGCCATAATCGCCCTGAATATGAGTCCTGGGTGGAAGCCGCCGGCTATAAGCCGGTCAAGCAGCTCAAGACCTACGAACTGGACATCACCCGCGGTTTTCCGCCCCTCATCGAACGTATCGTCCAGTCGGGAGAGAAAAGCCCGCGCATAAAGATCCGCCGCGTGGACAAGAAGCGTTTCGATGAGGAAGCGGCGATCATCCTTGGCATCTTGAATGACGCCTGGTCGGACAATTGGGGCTTCGTGCCCCTGACCGACGCGGAAATCGCCTATGCGGGCAAGAAGCTGAAGCCCATCGTCTTCAACGATCTCATCCGGATCGCTGAGGTCGAGGGGGAGCCGGTCGCCTTCATGATGACGCTGCCCGATCTCAATGAGGCGATCAAGCCACTCAACGGTTCTCTCTTTCCTTTCGGCTGGGCAAAGCTCCTTTGGTGGCTGCGTGCACCCAAGGTGAGGACCATGCGCGTACCGCTGATGGGCGTCGTCAAGCACCTGCAGGCTTCGCGCCTTGCAAGCCAGCTTGCTTTCATGATGATCGAATATATCCGCCGCGATTCCATCAGCCGCTTCGGCGCAAGCCGGGGCGAAATCGGATGGATCCTGGACGACAATCAGGGGATGAATGCGATTGCAGAAGCGATCGATAGCAAGGTGAACAAGGTTTACCAGATTTACGATAAGAGCTTGTAGAGCTTATCTATCGCAGCCTTGCCTCGCCCCGACCGTCAAGGGTGCCAATTTCACGTTCTATGACAAGGACATAGTTGAAGCCTTGTGAAGCGTTTCGCTAACCTCCCCGCCAGTTCAGGGAGACACAGCGAACATGGCCGAAAACCGCCCGACCATGGGCAAGCTGATCGAGCTCGACAGCCTGCGCGGCTTCATGGCGCTTTGGGTTTACCTCACCCATTTCATGTTCCTGCTTGGGATCGGGAAATCGGGTGTCGCCGGGCTCCTTTCCAACGGCAGTATGGCGGTCAGCGTCTTCATGATCCTGAGCGGCTTTGCCATTGCAACTTCATTGCTCGCGACGCCGCAGACCTATGGCCAATATATGGCGCGGCGCTTCTTCCGCATCTATCCCATCTATCTTGTCGGGCTGCTGCTGGGGCTTTTGACGTCCTGGGCCTATCCCGACCTTTTGCAATCATTGGGTTGGGCCGATCCCAAGGACATAGCCCGCATCGCCGTCCGCACAGAGGGTGAGACAGAGGCGTTCTGGCCTCATTTTCTGGGGCATCTGACCCTCATGCATGGGGCCGTTCCCGATCCGGTCCTTTACGGTTCGGCCCTGAGTTTCAACGGCCCGGCGTGGAGCCTGTCGCTTGAGATGCAATTCTATCTCGCCGCACCGCTGTTGCTGATGCTGCTGAAGGAACCGCTACGCTGGCCGCTCGCCTTTGGCGGATTGGTCCTGCTGGCGCTGATCGGAAAACAGCTATTCACACCCTATTTCCCGCAGGTGCCCTCCTTCCTTCCCATCACTCTCGTCTATTTCCTGTTGGGGATGCTCACGGCCCTCTATCTGCCGAAGCTGACGGAAAGGCCGCAGATATTGCTGGCCATCGCCGCCATATTGGTGCTGCTCGCCGCGCGCAGCGGCCAAATTCTTTTTGCCCTGCCGATCGCCGTCTGGGCCGCAACCATTCTCATCTGCTCGCTTCAGGGCTGGCCGCTGCTCGCTAAGCTGCGGGCGCTAATGGCTTGGCGGCCTTTCGTGGCCATGGGTGAGAGCTCTTACGGCTTCTATATACTGCATCTGCCGATCATGATCGGCTGGGGGAGCATTCTCCAGGCGCAGGGATATGGCACCGACAGGCCGGTCTTCGCGCTGGGTCTGCTCATCACGCTTCCGGTGACATTGGCAGCAGCCCATTTTTCCTACCGCTATTTCGAAGCTCCGATCAACGGCTGGGCGAAAAGGCGGTTCAGCGGCGCAAAGCTGCCGCCGGTTCTGACGCCCGCCAGCAATGCCGCCCTTGAAACCGCCTGATCCTATCCGCCCACAATCTCTCCGCCGTTGGGATGCAGTATCTGCCCGCTCATATAGCGTGAATCCTCGCACGCCAGGAACAGGAAGCTCGGCGCGACCTCATTGGGCTGCCCAGGGCGGCCCATCGGAGTGCCTTCGCCGAAATGCTCCACTTTTTCCGGCGGCGAGCCGCCGCAGGGATTGAGCGGCGTCCAGATCGGGCCCGGCGCCACGCCATTTACCCGGATGCCCTTCTTCACCAGATTTTCGGAGAGAGACCGGGTGAAGGCGGTGATCGCGCCCTTGGTTGAGGAATAATCCAGAAGCCCGCCCGATCCCTTGTACATGGTTACGGAGGTGCAGTTGATGATGGCGGACCCGCTGCTCAGATGGTCAAGGGCGGCTTGCACCATGAAGAACATCCCGAAGATGTTGGTCTGGAATGTCCGGCGGAGTTGTTCCTCGGTGATGTCGCGGATGTCCTCGTCGGGGTGCTGCTCGCCCGCGTTGTTCACCAGAATGTCGAGGCGGCCGAGTTCCTTTATGGTTTCTTCAATCGCCGCCTTGCAGAAGGCCTTGCTTCCGATATCGCCTGCAATGGCAACGGCCCTGTGGCCTTCTTCTTCGATGATGCGGCAGGTTTCCCGCGCATCGGCATGTTCGCACAGATAGATGATCGCGACATCCGCGCCTTCGCGAGCGAACAGTGCGGCTACGGCGCGGCCTATGCCACTGTCGCCGCCGGTGACAACCGCCACCTTGCCTTGCAGCCGCCCAGACCCCGGATAGCGGGGCTGCCACTCAGGCTTGGGATCGAGTTTCCCTTCCTCGCCGGGCAAACCGTCTTCATGAATCATGGGTTGAGTCTGGCTCATGAGATCGCTCCTTCTGGCGAACCAACGGCTCCTCTATGGCTTCGTTCCGGCCAAGGCCCTGAGTGCGTCAAGTGGGGCTTTCCGAGGGACAAGCTTCGAAAAGCTCCAGAAAGGCGATCAAGCCGCGTTCGATTGAGCTCAGATATTTCGTATCGCGCAGGCGCGGCACCACGGGCCGCCCCTGCCGCATCGCCGCAGCCTCCAGGATGCGCGGATGCACATAAGACTTCTTCGCGATCGGAGGCGTATTCCCAAGTGCATCGGCCACCGGCTCCAGCAGGGTCTTCAGCGGCACGCGCCCTTCTCCCGCCGCTGCGAGCTTGGCATAGGCTATCACGCTGGCGGTCCAGGTACGGAAATGCTTGGCGGAAAAACCTGCACCCATGGCCGAGCGGATATAGTCGTTGACGTCGGTGGAGCTTATCGGACGCACTTGGCCACTATCATCCTGACAGGCAAAGAGATGCTGACCCGGCAGGTCCTGGCAGCGCCGGACTATACGGGCCAGCGTCCGGTCATTGATGTCGATCTCATGCTTTCGGCCTGACTTGCCCACAAAGCGAAGGCGGATGGTCGACCCATCGATCCGGACGTGGCGCGTTCGAAGCGTGGTTGCGCCGAAGGTCCCGCTTTCCTTGGTGTAGCTTTCATTCCCCACGCGGATGCCGCTTTCGTCCAGCAGTCTCACGACCGCTGCAGCCAGCTTCTGCCGGTCCATGCCGGGGCGCTTCAGGTCCCTTTCGACCCTGCGCCTCAGCCGGGGAAGCGCTTGGCCGAAAGCGGCGCAGCGCCCGAACTTGTCCGCCTCCTGCTGCGCCCGGAAATCGGGGTGATAGCGATATTGCTTACGCCCCTTGTCGTCATATCCGATCGCCTGGATATGGCCATTGGCGTCGGCGCAGAACCAGGCGCGCCGATAGGCGGGGGGCAGGCCGACACGGTTCAGGCGGTCAATCTCATCCCGGTCGCTGATACGATTTCCCGCATGATCCCAATAGCTCCAGCCACGCCCCGCGCGCCGCCGGGTGATCCCCGGCATGCGATCGTCGGAAAAGCAGAGCATTCCGGTCAGGATCGGCCTCCCGCCACTTCGCTGGCGAGGTGCGCCACATTGCGCAGATCCCCGACGAAGCGGCCATATTCCTGCCGTGCATCCTCCCGATCGCGGATACGCAGCAGAAAGCTCGGATGAACGGTAACCCACAGCAGACCGCCATCGGCAAGTTCCAGCGGTGTCCCCCGCACCCGGCCGATGGTGACCACTTTACCCAGAAGCGCGCGAGCCGCCGTCGCGCCGAGGGCAATCGATACCGCGGGCCGCAGGAGCGCCCGCTCCCGGTCCAGCCAGAAACGGCATGCCTCGATCTCCCCGGCGTCGGGTTTCGAATGCAGCCTCCGTTTCCCGCGCTGGATGAATTTGAAGTGCTTGACGGCATTGGTCACATAGACGCGGGAGCGGTCGATACCTGCCTCGGATAGGGCCCGGTCGAAAATTCCGCCCGCTGGTCCGACAAAGGGCTTTCCGGCCAGATCCTCCTGGTCGCCCGGCTGCTCGCCCACAAACAGCAACGGCGCATTCAGCGGCCCCTCGCCAAAGACCGTCTGTGTCGCATGGCGATAGAGATGGCAGCGCGTGCAATGGGCGGCCTCGCCTCGTAGCGCTTCCCAATTTTCCCTCTTCCCGTCCACGCATCCTCTCCGGTCAGCGGACCGGCCAGAGTTCAGCTCGTCGGCCTGGTCCGCAATATGCCATGTTGACAAAACGGCCCTGCGCCAATCCGGCTCCCTTCCTATGGAACCTCGGGCTGAATGCGGCTTTGATTGCTTATCTGATCCGTAAGCTTTCACGGTAAAGGAGAAGCAACATGCCAGCCAAGTCGAAGGCGCAGCAAATGGCTGCCGGAGCTGCCCTGTCCGCCAAGCGTGGCGAGAAGAAGAAGGGCGAGCTCAAGGGCGCTTCCAAATCGATGTACGAGTCGATGAGCGAGAAGGAACTCAAGAAAATGGCGTCCACCAAGCAAAAGGGCAAACCGGAGCGGGTCGAGGATTAAATTCTTCGATTTTGCAGGAGCACAGCAAATGGCCGCACGGGCATATTGGCAGGGACAGATCAGGCTGGCCCTGGTCTCCATCGCCGTCGAGGTTTATTCCGCCACCAAGAGCGGTGCGAAGATCAGCTTCCGGCAAATCCACGAACCTTCCGGCAAACCCATCAAATATGAAAAGGTGGTACCGGGCATCGGCCCGGTCGACGCCGACGAAATCCTGAAGGGTTTCGAATATGAAAAGGGCAGCTATGTGCTGCTCGATCCTGAAGAGGTGGAAGCGGTCAAGCTGGAAAGCAAGAAGACGCTGGAACTGACGCAGTTCGTCGACCTGGATGAGATCGACGTGCTCTATTATGAAACGCCCTATTATGTGGTTCCGGCCGATGACTTGGCAGAGGAAGCCTTTGTCGTCCTGCGCGAGGCGCTGAAGCGCGCCAAAAAGGTGGGGCTCGGCCAGCTCACCCTGCGCGGACGCGAATATGTGGTGAGCCTCAAACCTTGCGGCAGGGGCATGGTGCTGGAGACGCTGCGCTATGCCGACGAGGTCAACAAGGCGCAGTCCTATTTCCGCGACATTGGCGACATAAAGCCAGATGAGGAACTGCTGGAACTTGCCGAAGCGCTGATCCAGAAGAAAACTGCGCCCTTCAAACCTGATGCGTTCCAGGACCACTATGTCGATGCGTTAAAAGATCTCGTGGCCCGCAAGCTGAAGGCCAAGGGCGGCAAGGTGACGCCCGAGGAGGAGCCTGCTCGGCCGAGTGGCTCCAATGTCATTGACCTGATGGCGGCGCTGAAGCGGTCCATTGAAAAGCCCGAGGCAGCGGCTCCGCCCAAGAAACCGGCAGCGCGCAAGGCGGCTCCCAAGACAAAGGCATCCCCCGCCAAGCCTGCGCCCAAGGCTCGCAAGAGGGCATGATCCATGGCCACGACGGCAGATCCGCTTGCCCTGTACAATGCCAAGCGCGACTTTACCAAAACCGCTGAACCGCGCGGCAAGCGGGCGGCCGCCAAGGGCAACAGCTTCATAGTTCAAAAACATGATGCCACTCGCCTGCATTGGGACCTGCGGCTTGAGATGGACGGCGTTCTCAAAAGCTGGGCGGTGACTCGCGGCCCAAGCCTGGACCCTGCGGACAAGCGGCTGGCGGTACGCACCGAGGACCATCCCCTTGATTATGCCACCTTCGAGGGCATCATCCCGGAAAAGGAATATGGCGGCGGCACGGTCATGCTCTGGGACCGCGGCACCTGGGAGCCGGTCAAGGGCAAGAAGGCCAGCGACCTTCAGAAAGGTCATCTGCATTTCATACTGCATGGCGAGAGAATGAAAGGGGAATGGCTGCTCATCCGTCTGAAGGGCAAACCCCGCGAAAAGCGCGAGAACTGGCTGCTGCGAAAGGTGGAGGACGAATTTGCAGGCTCAGGCGACCTGCTGACGGGCCGTGCACTCACCAGCGTCAAGACCGGGCGGACGATGCAGGAAATTGCGAGCAATATGAAAGCCCGGCCGCTTCCCAAGCCGAAACCACAAAAGCGAGGGGCGTTGAAGCTTCCGAAATTCCGTTCGCCCCAGCTTGCGACGCTGGTCGACCACGCCCCACCAGGCAACCAGTGGCTGCACGAACTGAAATATGATGGATACCGCTGCCTGCTCGCCATCGGCGGCGGGGAGGTGCGGGCTTACACGCGGTCGGGCCTTGACTGGTCGGACAAGTTTGCAGAGATCGTCGCCGCAGCGAAGAATATCGACGCTGGCTCCGCTCTCATCGATGGAGAGGTGGTCTGGCTCAATAATCAGGGCAAGACCGACTTTTCCGGGCTGCAGGCCGCTCTCAAGGACAAAGCGAAGGGCCTAACCTTTTTTGCTTTCGACCTTCTGGAAATGGACGGCGAGGATCTCACCAGACAGCCCAATATTCTCCGCAAGGAAAGGCTTCGTGGTCTCCTGCCCCCGAACCGGGGCGCGGCGATCCAACATGCCGAACATGTGGTGGGCGAAGGAGAAAAACTGCTCCGCGCCATGTGTGAGGCCGGACAGGAAGGCATTGTGTCGAAGCGGGCCGATGCGCCTTATGCAAGCCGCCGGACAATGAGTTGGCTGAAGGTCAAATGCACGCTGCGGCAGGAATTCGTCATCGTCGGCTGGACCCCTAGCTCAGCCAGAGCCCGGCCCTTTTCCTCCCTTTTGCTCGCGCAATATGATGGGGGGGAGCTCTACTACAAGGGACGAGTTGGCACTGGCTTCGACACCGCGATGCTCAATGGCCTGCGCGACAAGATGGACAAGCTTGCGCGTGACAAGCCAGCTCTTGACGTGCCAGCTTCTGAACGGCGGCATGTCCGCTGGATACAGCCCAAGCTGGTGGCGGAAGTCGCCTTCACCGAATTTACGGCCGATGGTGTCGTCCGCCACGGCAGTTTCCTGGGCTTGCGAAGTGACAAGCCTGCAAAAGAGGTCGTGCCGGAAATGCCCGCCCTAGTCGCTGACCCGCCCATTTCCAGCGTCAAGATCAGCAATCGGGATCGCATCATCTTTCCCGGCTCGGGCATAACCAAGGGCGAGCTCGCCGATTATTATGCCGGGGTTTCGGCCATCATGCTGCCCTGGATGGCCAACCGGCCCATCAGCTTGGTTCGCTGCCCACAGGGGCGAGGGAAGAAATGCTTTTTCCAGAAGCACGACGCGGGAAGCTTTGGCAAGCATGTCCATCACGTCGACATCAAGGAAAAGGATGGCGGCACAGAGCCCTATCTGTGCCTCAGCGATGCGGACGGGATCGCCGCCTGTGTCCAGATGGGAACGATCGAGTTTCACGGATGGGGATCACTTGCGAGCGATGTCGAACGGCCCGACCGTATGGTGTTCGACCTGGACCCTGATGAGGGACTGGATTTCGACATAGTGAAAAAAGCTGCCAGGGACTTGCGGCGGCATCTTTCCGACATGGGCCTTGTCACCTTCCCGATGCTCACTGGCGGCAAGGGCGTGCATGTCATCGTGCCTCTGACGCCAGAGGCCGAATGGCCGCTGGTCACCGACTTTGCGCGCCGCTTTGCGACGGCCTTGGCGGAAGCCGAACCCGACCGCTTCACCGCCACAATGTCGAAGGCGCGGCGCAAGGGCCGTATCTTCGTCGACTGGCTGCGCAATCAGCGAGGTTCAACCGCCATCATGCCCTATGCCGTGCGGGCGCGGGATGAGGCGCCGGTGGCCGCCCCCCTCAGTTGGGAAGAACTGGCCGATATTGAGAAAGCATCCCGCTTTACGGTCAGGGACATGCAACTTCTGCTCGAACGCGCCCGCAGCCGCCCCCTTGCCGGATGGGGCATAGCCCGCCAGGCTCTACCCGAACATTAGGTCGGGGCCTTGCGCCATTTGGCGCACTTTCAATGGAACTAGTCCGAAGGGCATCCTTTCTTACGAGTGAACCATCAGGACAAGGAGAGGCCAGATGAAAATCTTGGAATGCATGTCGCGCGATGTCCGGACGGTAAATGCCGACGAACCCATCCAGGAAGCAGCTACCACGATGGCGGACATCGATTCAGGTATTTTACCGGTGTCCAAGGAGGATCGCCTAGTGGGCATGATCACTGATCGCGACATCGCGATCCGGGCCATCGCCCGAGGGCGTGGCCCGTCGACGCCGGTTCAGGAGGTCATGAGCAACGAAGTCCGCTACTGCTTCGACGACGAGGATGTGGACGATGTGCTCGACAATATGGCGGACATACAGGTTCGGCGCTTGCCGGTGGTGAACCGCGACAAGAGGCTGGTGGGTATCGTGTCGATCAGCGATCTTGCATCTGGAGCCAGCCCGGCCCATGCAGGCGAAGCGCTGGGCGAGATCGCCAGGCCAAGCACCCTTCACTCCCAGTCCTGAAAAACCACCAACCTGCTTTGGTAAAGATTGGCGGGAAGGGCGGCCAGTGCCCTTCCCGCCAGCAGGCGCTCAAAACCCCACTCGAGCGGTTCCTGCTTGAGGCAGATTAAGGCGTTCGGCGGCAAAAGCATGCCTAAATGATGCATAAGGCTTATGCATGCATCGCTGTGCGGCCAAGCAGCTCTTCACAGATCAGCCACGCACGGCACCCCGGCGCCCCGCTCGACCCGCGACTGGGCATGATGACTATAGGCCTGCTGAGAAAATATGCGCTGGATCAGCCGGCGGAGCCACATATTGAAGGGATCGGTCTTCGCCCGCCGATGGAAAAATTGACAAACGGAAAATGAAGGAAGCTGGAATTCCGTTTCCACTATCTTCAGGTTGAATCTCTCTTGATAGACTTGCGCCACGGGCTCGGGAACAATGGCGATATATTCGCTGCTGGACCCTACCAGATGTGGCACAATAAGCGCGTGGTGGGTCCTCACCGCGACGTTCCGCCTTATTCCCGCAGCGTCAAGAGCCTCAGCCAATCTGTGACGATCCGTTGCCATGGGGAGGATAATTATCTCCCTCTGCCGGCTGAATTGCTGGGGCGTGATAGAGCCCTGCAAAGGGCAGTCGGGCGCTACGATTACAGAAAAGCGGAACTCACAGAGTTTCTGCTGCAGGATATTGGCCGAAAGGGGCACAGGTACGCCCAGAACAAGATCGACCGTGCCACTGGCAAGTGCCTGTTCCATTCCCTCCCGTGTGTAGGAGCGGCTGTCGATAGAGCAGCCTGGAGCCTCCGCACGCAGAGCGCTCAGCAGCGAAGGCAGCATGGTCAGTTCCACCGTATCGCCCAGACCAAGGTTGATGGCACGCTGGCTCGATTGCGGCACGAAGGGGACCGACCGAAGCAAGGCTGAATCGGCATGAGCCACAAAGGCTCGCACGGCATCCGCCAATTCCGTTGCCCTTTCGGTCGGCATCACGCCTTCCTGCGTTTTCACAAAGAGTTCATCGCCAAAATAGGCCCGCAAACGGCCCAGGGCATGGCTTATGGCGCTTTGACTTCGGCCAAGCTCGCGCGCGGCTCGGGATACGCTGCCATGGGTGAGAAGGGCATCGAAAACTATGAACAGATTGAGATCAAGTTCCCGGTATTTATCGATCATCAGCCTCCCCCAAGAGGCAAGCAACGTGGATCAGCTCCCCCTCCATCGCGTAATGAATAAACTCTACTACAAAATTTAATAGAGGGTTTTCGACACACAGGAATTACGCATTTTTACGGTGGAGAAATGGCCGCAAGCTTTCATTCGCCGAGGCCAGCCGCTGCAGGAGATAAGCTTTTGCTTATCCCGAAGTTTTCATTTATCTGAGAGAAAATTTTGCCTTAGCACCCAGGTCATGGCCAGCATCACTCTCCGCCAACTCGAAGTCTTCGCGCTGATCATGGAGCATGGAAGCTTCCGTGCATGCGCCCGGCAGCTCGGCGTTTCGCAGGTTGCGATAAGCGATCATGTACGGCAACTGGAAGAACGGCTGGGACATCAATTATTCAAGCGCGTCCGCGGTGGGGCCTCCATTTTGACGCCAGAGGGTGAGCGAGCTTTTCTTCACGCCACCAAGATATTGGCTGCGCGGGACGGGCTGATCGCGGAGATGAAAGAGCCGGAACTCGCGCCCACAGGCAGGAAACTCGTCATCTCCGCCCATAGCGATATTCTGCGCTATTTTCAGGAAGCACTCGGACAATTTGAGGACAAACATCCGCAAATCGCCATCGAGTTGGATCTCGACACCTTCACGGCTGATGCCGTTGAAGAGAAGATGCAAAATTGTGCCGTCGACATCGGCTTTTTCTATACCCTCGCGCCTCCCCCCGGCATGGATTCGGTGCTGATGTGGCACGAACCGCTGGCCTTCTTTGTGGCGCAGGATCATATTCTTGCGCAGCAGGAGCAGGTCACGGCGGCCGATCTTTCGAACTTTCCGCTCATCCGGCAAGGACCTCATAACCGGCTGCGATTGCTGATCGATAGGGCGATGGAACTGGCCGGTCTCGGGCGCTGCTCCGTCGCCACGGAGACAGATAATTTCGGCCTGATGCTGACCAGCCTGCGCAATGGGCAGGGCTTTGCCTGCATGTTCGAATCCTCGGCAGGCGCGCTCATGAGGCTCGGCGGGATCAAGCGGATAGATTTTGGCGGCCATCTGGTGGCAATTGAGGTTCGCCGGGCGATTCATCCGTCTTGGTATAGCGATCCGCTGATCGCGGAACTGCTCGCGGCCCTTTGAGAGGGTCAAAACCCCGCGCCCTGGTTACGGATAAATGCCGCGCAACATATTGGCGTCGCCCACGCGGCTCAGCGCCTCGATCATTGCCGCGGTGCGCAAGTCCACCTTTTCCGCGGACGCTCTGCGCTGCGTGCGGCCTAGCGCATCCGTCAGTATGGACCGCATCCGCGCATTGATCTCTTCAATCGGCCACATCAGGTTCTGCAAGCCCTGCACCCATTCGAAATAGGAAACGATCACGCCTCCCGCATTTGACAAAATATCGGGAAGGACGGTGATGCCCCGCTCCTTCAATATCTCGTCGGCTTCCAGCGTCGTGGGACCGTTCGCGCCTTCCGCTAGGATCTGGCACCTGATCCTGCCGGCATTGTCCGCTGTGATCTGGTTTTGAAGGGCGCACGGCGCCAATATCTCGCAATCCAGTTCAAGCAGCTCCTGCCGGGAGATTTTTTCTCCGATCGGGCAGTTCCAGAGCAGCCGGTTCTGGAACGCAAACTCTCTCAGCTTCTGAACCGGCAGGCCGTTCCCGTCATACAAAGCCGCGCTGACATCGCTCACGCCAATGACCTTTGCCCCCGCTTCCGCCAGGAAAGTCGCCGCATGTGCGCCCACATTGCCGAACCCCTGGACGACTGCCCGCGCGCCCTGCAGGTTGATGTGCATCTGATCGCATAGATCCTCGATCAGATAGACGAGCCCCCTCCCCGTCGCCTCATGCCGCCCCTGCGATCCCCCAAGCACAATGGGCTTGCCGGTCACCACCGATGGCACGGAGTGGCCAACATGCTCACTATAGGTGTCCATGATCCAAGCCATGACCTGCGCGTCGGTGCCCATATCGGGTGCCGGAATGTCCCTGTCAGGCCCAAGAATGTCGATGAACTGAGAGGTATAGCGCCGGGACAGTCGTTCCATCTCGCCCCAGCTCAACATTGCCGGGTCCACGCGAATACCGCCTTTGGCGCCCCCGAACGGCAGCTTGGTGAGCGCGCATTTCCACGTCATCCACATCGCAAGCGCGGCAACTTCGCCAAGATTGACTTCAGGATGATAGCGGATGCCTCCCTTGGTCGGTCCCATGGTGAGTACATGCTGCACCCGATAGGCAAAGACCGTCTCCACATGGCCGCCCTCATCCCGCTTGAACGGCAGCGCCGCGATCTGGGCACGCTCCGGGAACAGCAGCCGCTGCCGGATATTGTCATCCAATCCGGCAATATAGGCTGCTTTCAGGAACTGCTGCTGTGCCAGGTGCAGCATGGCGGATGACCATTCCGCGCCCCGCGCATGCTTGCGTTCCATGGCATAATGGATCGACCGCACCAGCGACACGCCGTTGATCGAGTCCTTGAGCAGATAGTCTTGCGCTCCTCCTTCCACGGCTTTGCTGGCAAGGGTAACGTCGTCCATTGCGCTCTGGATGATGATCGGCGTGTCAAGGGCATGAGGATGAAGGCGGTAAAATGTGTCGAGCGCCGAACTGTCGGGCAACATCAGGTCAAGCAGGATGATGTCAATGCCGCCTTTGCCGATCCGGTCAATGGCGTCCCCCAGATTGCCGGCGGTCTGCACATCGAATATCGGATGATCCGAACGGCCGAGCAGGCGCTGGATCAGCCGGACATAGAGGGGATTGTCTTCCACCAGAAGGACAGTGATGTGCTTGCTCGCCATGGCAGAATCCTTGTTGCTGCTATCTAAAGGCCCTTTTTCTCCCCCGCGCCGGTACGGCCGATCCGCTCGGCCAAAGCGGCAGAGAGTTGCGAGACGCTGTTTTCCAGCGCCGCGAAACATTCGCTGGCCTTGCTCAAATCATTCTCGGCGCCCATCGCTTCCAGACGCATTGCATCGTCCACGACTGCCCCGGCCGCGAAAATACGTGCCGAGCCCTTGATGTTGTGGGCTGCGCGATGCAGCGCGGGCGCATCGCCAATGATGATGGCATCGCGAATCTGGCTTATCATGTCGGGGCAGCTCTCGATGAACAGCTTCGCCAGTTCCAGGAGCAGTTCCTGGCTGCCGTCGACATTTTCGAGCGCTCGCTCCCAATCCAGAAGCTTGATCATGACTCAAGCCCTCCTTTCCTGCTCTTCCCCTTCCTGCCCCGTGTTTCATCCTGAATTCCGGCCGCCGCCACATCCCAGTGGCTCTCAATCGCTGCGTAAAAATCTTCAGAGCGGAGCGGCTTGGAAACATAGCCATCCATCCCCGCCGCCAGGCAGCGTTCCTTGTCGCCGCGCATTGCATGGGCCGTCATGGCGATGATCGGGATGTGATGTCCCGTCTCCTTTTCCCTCTGCCGGATGGCGGCCGTTGCCTGAAAGCCATCCATATTCGGCATCTGAACGTCCATCAGGACGAGATCGAACGATCCGTTCGACAGCGCCGTCACCGCCTCCGCACCGTCCCCCACGATGGTGGCCTCATGGCCCCGGCGCTCCAGAAGCCGCTGTGCAAGGCGCTGGTTCACGGCATTGTCCTCGGCCACCAGGACCTTGAGCGGCCTCACTTCATGCTCAACCGGCACTGAAGGCAGCGCCGCTTCATCAGCAGTAACGCCCAGGACGGCAAAAATGGTCTCCAGCAATTCCGATTGGCGTACAGGCTTCAGCAGGAAATGGTTGATGCCAATCGCTTCCGCACGGCGGGCCACATCGTCCTTATGCGCGGAAGAGAGCATGATGATACCGGGATTGCCCAGTTCGGCCTCCCCGCGAATGGCATCCGCGACGGCAAGCCCATCCATGACCGGCATGATCATGTCGAGCA
This sequence comes from Rhizorhapis sp., assembly GCF_035276005.1. NCBI lineage: Bacteria > Pseudomonadati > Pseudomonadota > Alphaproteobacteria > Sphingomonadales > Sphingomonadaceae > Rhizorhapis > Rhizorhapis sp. Next base: position 3,534 of record NZ_DATEMB010000040.1, on the reverse strand, counting down.
GCACCAGCTTATATGGCCGCCCTGCGCTGACCATCCTCCGCAAGGTCGCCAGCGCGTGTGTACCGCTCTCTGCGGTATGCGGCCGCATGCCCCAGCCTCGCAGCATCTCTTCAAGAATGCGGCGGTTTGTCTCATTGTCGTCGACCACCAGCACCGGCAACCCATGCAGGCTTGGCTGCAGGGCCTGCTCACTCGGCGCCACTTGCTCGGCCAATTCAAAAGGCAGGCTGAAACGGAATGTACTCCCTTTTCCGGCCTGGCTTTCAACCTCCAGCCGGCCGCCCATCAGCATCACCAGTTGCGAGGCGATGGAAAGGCCTAGCCCGGTGCCGCCGTAGCGCCGCGTGAAAGAGGCGTCCGCTTGCGAAAAGGCTTCGAAGATCATCTTCTGCTTGTCGAGCGCAATGCCGGTTCCCGTGTCGCTGACCCTAAAGTCCAGCCCCACATGACGGCCGGCCCGCCTTATCGCCCGCACGTCCAGTAAAACCTCTCCCTTTTCGGTAAAGCGAAGGGCGTTGCCGACGAGGTTGACCAACACCTGCCGCAACCGGTGCCGGTCGCCCATCAGATTGTCGGGCACGTCGAACGCGACATGGCAGGCAAGTTCCAGCCCCTTTTCCGTTGCCCGGCCTGCAAAGGCCTGCATGGTGTCGGCGAGTTCATCGCGCAGATGGAAGGGGGCATTTTCCAGCTCCAGCCGCCCCGCCTCGATCTTGGAAAAATCAAGGATGTCGTTGATAAGGTGAAGGAGGGATTCCGCCGACTGGCTGATCATCTGAAGATATTCGCGTTGCGCCGGGGTCAGCTCCGTCTCGCCAAGCAGGTCCGACGCCCCGATCACTCCGTTCATCGGGGTGCGGATCTCATGGCTCATATTGGCAAGGAACTGGCTTTTCGCGCGGGTCGCTTCTTCCGCCTTCTCCTTTGCCCCTCTCAGTTCACGTTCGGAGATTTCCAGTTGCAGCGTGCGTTCCTCCAGCTCCTGGTTTAGCTGCCGCAGCTCGGCCGTCCGCTCCTGAACGATGCGCTCGGTCTTCTGCCGGCGATTGGCAAGGGAAACCAGGTAGACCATCAGGAGCAGCGTCACTCCAAGGCCGCCCACCAGCGCGATCATCGGCCCGGCGACATCTGTGCGCCTCGCATCATATTCATCGGTCGCGGCGACATAGAGCGTAAAGACCTTGCGGCCGACCACCAGCGAACTGGAATGATAGAGTTCCGCCTCCACCGCAGCGCCCGGCAGATTCCGTTTCCCATCGGAACGGCGGACACTTTCAGGCGACAGCAAGGAAAACACGACCCGCCGTTCTGCCGGTGCACTGGCATCCAGCAGGTAGACATCGACCCCGCTGCTGGGCATCAGGTCCATCGCGTCCTGGATCACATCAACTATCCGGACAGTCGCGGCGATAAAGCCCCGAAGTGAGGCCCGGCGTTCTTCCATGCTCATCGTCATGCTGTCGCTGGCCTGGCGGTAGACGGGGGCAAAGACGGCGATATGCGGCTCGCCTTGCGGCGGAACATAGGCCGCCGCGCTCTCCTGCCCGCTATCACGTGCTTCTATCAGCGCCGTGCGCGCGGCAGGATGGTCCCCCCAATCACGACCAAGCTCCACGGGCGGCGCTCCTTCGGGAACTTCGGTGAATTCCGCGATGAAGCTATCTCCCTTGTCGGCGCCCAGAAACTGCACCGAGTCAATGCTGGACACATCTGCCAGCAGCACGCTGGTAAAGGCGCTGAATTCCTGCCGGCTGACGCTTGGCGCCGCATTATAATAGGCACTGATCGCATCGATCAGGCTTGTTTCCGAATCGAATTGCCGCTTCATCGCCTCAGCGCGTTGTTCGGATTCCAGCGCGAAGGATGTCGCCAATGAGGTCTGCTGCTCGCGCGCGAGCCATTGCCACACCGCAATCGTGATGGCGAGGCTTGCCAGTCCCGCGATGACCACCATCCAGTAGCCGGTCAAAAGCCGCCTGATCATGCTCCCCCTCCCTCGCTTGCAGTCCGCCAGCTACGGGCTTGATCCCGCGCCTGGCTGATCTGCTGGGGCGACATTCTGCCTTCCAGGCGAAGCATGGCTTCGGCGGCAACGGCCCTCGTGCGGCTACTGCGTGCACCGCTGCGGGCGAGCGAAATCCATTTATAGGCCTCCACATAGTTGCGGCTGACGCCAGTGCCTGAAAAATAGAGCATGCCCAACTCATATTGGGCCTCGGGGACGCCCTGCGCGGCCGAGCGGCTGAACCACTTCATCGCCCTTGTAGAGCTTTGCCGGACGCCTCCCCCCAATTTGTAGAGGATACCGAGGCCATATTGGGCCACGGAATGCCCCTGCTCGGCTGCGCGCGTGTACCAACGCGCAGCCTCCAGCAGGTCCTGCTCCACCCCCAGCCCGCGCAAGTACAGGTCACCCAGATGATATTGCGCGTTGGAGGAGCCCAGAGCCGCCGCTCGGCGAAGCAGCTTCGCAGCTTCATCATAGTCGCGAGGCACGCCGCGTCCCGTGCGGTAGAGGATTCCCAACTGCGTAAGGGCCCCCACATTCCCCTGACCGGCAAGAGCTCTGTAAATGCGCGCTGCCGAGGAATAGTCGCCCCTCGCTTGAGCCGCCCTGGCGTCGGAATAGGGATCCGCCCATAGCGGAGCGGGCATGGCCGCCAGTAGCCCGGTCAAGAGGAACTGAACGGCACTCAAAACCGGCAGCGGGACCTTCCAGCCGGTGCCGCCTGACGTTCGTCTATCGGGACCTGCTGCCTTGCTGCGGGTCTCCATGCCAGCTCCTGCCCCGGTGACAGGCCGCCGGGAGCCGAGATCATTCTGGCTTCATGTTACCCCAAATGGGACGGGCTTGCTCTATTTTTTACAATAGCGCGCTTTCCCGCATCAAGAAACGAGCCCTTTCGATTCCACAAAAAAGGGCGCCAGTGGCGCCCTTTTCATTCGCAATCTGAGACAGCTCAGCCCTTCTTGAGGGTAAGACCGCCAAAACGCTTGTTGAAGCGGGCCACCTGGCCGCCAGCGTCCAACAGGCGCTGATTGCCTCCGGTCCAGGCCGGGTGCGACGTCGGATCGATATCGAGCGCCAGCGTGTCCCCTTCCTTGCCCCAGGTGGAGCGCGTCTTGAAAGAGGTGCCGTCGGTCATCTGGACGGTGATGAAGTGATAATCGGGATGCGTGTCTTGTTTCATGTCACTCTGCTCCATGAGCGGCTGGTTTCCGACCAGCCTGAGGATGCGGTAAATTCGGCGAAGAGCGGCCCCTACCGCTATTTGGCGCGAAAGGCAAGCGGCGGGTTGGGAGTGAGGAGGGCTGTCATTCCCCTCCCGCTTGCGGGAGGGGTTAGGGGAGGGCATGTCCCTCCGCCGTGATTACAGCCCCTTCCCCGATCCCTCCCGCAAGCGGGAGGGATCGGGGAAGGTCAATAACAACCCAAAATCACCTTCAGGCGGGTGGGTCCGCAATCATGGCGGTGCATTGCGCTTCGGCCATCAATTTGCCGCCAACCATCGCCTTGCCCTCGAATTTGCAGAT
>NZ_DATEMB010000039.1:0-11771 GCF_035276005.1 Rhizorhapis sp. | reverse complement strand
CATGCCGATCGATGCGGCAGCACAGTTCGATGGGCGCGGCGCTGGCTGGAAAGTGTATCGTCCGGGCTCAGCGCACCATCCGACCGTATCCGGCGGCAAAGCCCTGGTGCTTTACCTCCTGCCAGAGGGCGCCATCGAATTCACGCAAACCTGAAATGGTCGCAGGCGATGGGGAAAGGCCGGATTGAAGGTTGCCGAGGGCATAACCGCACAAGGAAGAGTCACCGCCTATCTGCTCGATCTGACCGCGGACATCGTATCGGCGCATGTCGCCAACAATCCGCTGGCCGCCGGTGATTTGCCTGCGCTGATCGCCAGCGTCCATTCGGCGCTGACGGGCCTTGGAACGCGCCATGAGACGGTATCGGCCGGGCAAGAGCCTGCCATTCCGGTGCGGCGTTCGGTAAAGCCCGACCACATTGTTTGTCTCGAAGACGGCAAACGGCTGAAGATACTCAAACGCCGTCTGATGACGCACTATCGGATGACGCCCGATCAATATCGGACGAAATGGAATCTGAAGGCCGACTATCCCATGGTCGCGCCCGACCATGCCGAGCAGCGGAGCGCGCTGGTAAAAAAGATGGGTCTGGGCCGCAAGAAAACCAAGCCATCGGCCCATCCAGAGCCCGCAGCCCCGAAGACCGTCAGGGCGCGACGCAAAAAAATTTCGGCCGTATCGGCGGACTGAGCCCGCCGATACGATGCCGCTGCTTCCAAATTAGCGGCAAGTGTAGCTCTCGGCTGAAAACGCGTCCCCTTGGACATAGGTGATCTTTTGAGGATAGGGACACACGGGTAGACTCTTGCTGCTCGACCGCAGAACGACGCTTTCCGGCACGACACCTTTTTCCACCCAATTTGTCAGGAGGTTATAGAAAACGCCGGCGACGAAGCCGTAAGTTGGCGGATCTGCCTTGTCGTTCATCGTGCCGTTAGCCGGGCTGTGTCCCAGTCCTGGTACAATGTAGAACCGGTAGAAGGACTGCACTTCCGAAAGACCGCCCATTTTTTCGATGACGCGCTCATAATATTGGGGCGAGGCAGGGTACGGGATCAGTTCATCATTATTATTATGATGATGGATCAACTTCCCGCCCCGGGCTTTGAAGGCCGAGAGATCGGGATCGTCAGTGTTGATATCGGCAAATTCCTTCTGCAACGCTATGCCTGCGTCGAAGGCTTGCGTGAGTTGAGCGTATGTCAGCGATTTCCAGCCATCCTGCCCGTTTCCCCGAGCATTCCGGAATAGTGGGATAGAGATCCTCGGATCCTGCAGCTCGAGCGCGACCAAGTCCGTCGCGATGCTGAACGGCGGATCATAGGCCAAGGCTAACAGGGTTGTCCCCCGCGGCAATCCGTACCAGCGATGGACGCCGGTGAGGGGACCAAATCCGTTATCCACTGCAGGATCGGGAACGCTGCCGTCGGCGGTCATTCCGTACCAAATCTTGTTCAATGCCAGCGCCTGAGTAGGTGTCACACAATCAGGGGTGCCATTTTTACCCCCATTGGTCACACAGAGGACGTTTTTGTCCTTGGTGGGATCATAGCGACAAGTTGTAGCGTCAATGATGAATCCGAGATGCTTGCCGCCCACGACGTCACAGGCCGCGATGGCAGCATTCGAAACCATCGTGAGCTGGCCGGGAGACATGTATTTGCCGCCAAGGTCGCGCTGAATGACGACCTGGGGATAGAGTTCGCCGGTAATGAACTTCGTCCAGTTGATCGCCGGATAGGCGACGAGAATGCCGTCGAAATCCTCAGGGAAACGCTGAGCGTGCTTCAGCCCCTGGCGCCCCCCGGTCGAACCGCCCGACCAGTAAGTATAGCGTGCACCTGAGCCATAATAGGCTTGCGTCAACGCCTTTGTCTTGACGATTTGTTCGTGAATCGCCCGGTAGGCGAAATCCTGCCAAAGTGCTGTATTGATCGAGCCGTCAGGTAGCATCGCAAATGCGCCGCTTCCAGAACCGCCGGTATGGCCAGTGTCGGTAGTGGATGAAACAGCGCCCTCGCGGGACGCGACAGCTGCGGCGGTCGTCAGATCGGCTGCCGCAGTGGCGGACGAAATCTTGGTAAGATCGGTTTCTTCAGAGCCAACCCATCCTCCACCACCAACCGCATGAATGCGGCCGTTCCAAGCCTTTTTGGAGGGCAACCATATCTCGATGCCAATCCCGCGCGAGGTAGAAGGCGCGTCAGCCGGTCCAGGGTTGCCGGGGCCGACCAGAAGTTTCACCAGACACACGTCTGCCTCCACGGCCGCCGGAATTTGCGGGTAGAAGTCCCGAATTTTTACATACGGAAGCTCGTCGCCTTTCCTGTACTGCTTCACCGACAGGACTTGAGTCTGGTCGTCCGGCCGAAAGTTTCTGGCGATGGAGCTGTCACATTCCAGTCCGGTGTTCGGGCCGGCATCTTGTGCCTGACTGGAAGGCGCCGCCTGCGCGGCCGTGGTGACCGGTATCAAAAGGCTGATCAGCAACCCGCGCTTGTATAATTTTGAACCGGAGAGTTTCATTGTAATTTTCCTTCATCTGGATCGAAGATGGCGCGAGACCTGTGCGATGGTCTTTGGACCGGACCTGAATCTGGTTGTCAGAAGGGTTGTCGAAGCGGCGCATCGAGGCCGACCCGCTTGCCGGCAGGACCCACTTGGGCCAATCGCTCGTCGCCGGGGGCGCAGGTCCAATTATCGGCGGAGTTTATGTTGCCGGTTCCCTTATATTGCGGGATCGCCGGGTAGGGGCAAAGCGGAAGCCTGCGAACGACTGTTTTATTGGCTTCTTCGTCCCCATATTGGATCGCTTCTATCGAGCCGGGCTTCTTGTCATGCTCCACCCAATTTTCCAGAGATTCTAGAATAGCGTCCCGGGCGCCGCAGGGCGATGCCACGCCCAGCGCACTATTTTGGCCGAAGAAGTTGGGGCCCGAACCACCGAAGCAGTGGTCCATATTCGGAATCATGAAAAGCAACGCATTGTTCTGGAGTTTCCCATATCCGCCGTTTTGTGCCGCGAGCGTGCGATAATATTGGATCGTCCTGTAGGGCGTGATCAGGCCGTCGCTATAGCCATGATAAAGGATGAGCTTGCGGCCCTGCTTGAAGAACGCGGCCGCCTTCTCCGGCGTCGCGCCGCTGCCCTTGCTATTCTTTCTCGCGGCGAAAGTGGCGGTTGCCTGCGGAATCACCGCCCTCAGACGCCCGTCGCTGGACCGTTGAAACCGGATACCCGGGGTTTTCTGGGCATCGAAATCTGATGCATTCGCATAAACGAGATGGCGAAGCGTGCCTTCGGCCCAAAACCAGCCCTGCGCTTGTTCGACCGGATTGGTTTCCCAGGGATGCGCTCCCTGACGGTCGGTAGGAGCACCCGGGAAGCCGATCCAGTCCCATAGGTTCCGTGCCGTGTCGGTAAAGGAAAAGCCGGGATAAACCACCGCTCCCATTTCGTTGGTGATCGCTGAGAAGATCACGCTCAGTGTGTCAAGCTGATCACTAGTGAAACAACTATCGAACGTTTGCGACGATTTGCACTTGGGAAGATCGGCATAGGGATCAAAGGTGCACTGTTCTGGACTCTGGACCAAACCGTCCTTCAATCCGTCAACCGGGTCGCACATTGCCATGACCAGGCGGTCAACGGTCTTGAATTGCCCGTGAGAAATGGCCGCGTGCGGCGTCCGAAGCTGCGCCAGGACGCCGATCAATGTCGTATAAATCTCGTTGCTCATATCGAAATATGGAGCACCCGCGATGATGCCATCGAAGTCCGTGGGGTAGTAGGTTAAAGCAACCATCCCTTCGCGCCCGCCGTCAGAACATCCAATGAAATAGGACCGTTCGAGCTTATCTGCGCCAAAGAAGTTCTGCGTGAACTGTTTGCCGGCCTCCGCAACCTCATGGACGGCGCGCTGATGGAAATCCTCCAGCGCCTCCTGGTTGATTACGCCAGGGGACAGTGTCGCCCATGTACTGTCCGCCGAAGTCGGAATGTTCGCGCGGATGGGCTTGGCGGCAACATGGCCGTCATCGGTGGACCACACCGCGTAGCCGCGCTGGACCTGACCGAATACACCCAAATGAACGACACCACAATTACCGCCGCAGCCCTGGAACAGAAACTTCTTGTTCCACTTCTCCCGGGTAGGTAGAACCGCAGCAAAATTCGCGGTTGTACCCGCGGCCGGATTGGTGACGATCGAGCCTGTGAAGAAACATGCCTCGCTTGAATTGGCAGTTGCCGGCAGATGTGCGACGCCATTGGTCGTAACCGGTATCGGTCCGCCAAGCGCTTCGATATTGTTGATCTGCTTGATCGTTGTGCCCTTTGGCGCGACCGACTGCAAATGTTCAACCGTGCACGTGGCTACCGCCGCCTGAACATCATTCCCCGCAAGGCCGCCCATCACGATGGCAATCGCAAACACCGCTCTGCGAATGTTTGTAAGAACGCCTGCGCTATGAAGTTTCACGTTCCACATGACCGGCTTTCCCCTTGAGAGATAATTTTATAGGAAGTTCTCTTATGCCCGCGACATACCTGGCGATCAGTACTAGAAGGAATATGTACCCGTGACGCCGAAGGTTCGCGGTACATAAGTTGTGTTCATGAATACAGATAGGCCGGCGGCGAAGTTGTTCCGGTATAGTAGCGGGCTCTCGTTCGTGATGTTGTTCACGAATACAGAGAGATCCAAGCCGGAGAGTCGAACCCCGGCACGAACATTGAGCAGATCGGTAGCACCCACTTGGAACGCTTCGGGATCAAAGGATAGGTTGCTTGGGTCCTGCGCTGGCAAGCGGCGCTTGTTGCGTGAATTATATGTGTACGTGATGTTGGCATAACCCTCCTTCCCGAACACATCGCCGTTGAAATCCGCGGACATGACGACCGTCCAGGGCGCGCCACCGAGCCCGTTCCCCTTGGATACCAGGATGGACGGAACGCCTCCCGGTCCCGGGGGCCCCAGCAACGTTTTATCGTAATAGGCATCGTTATAAGCAACTGACCCCGACAACTGGAAATTATCGGAAAAGGCGGCCTGAAACTGGACATCGCCTCCAACGCTCACCGCGGACCCAAGATTGCCGATGAAGATAAATCCGCACCTGGGAAGTGGAAGCGATTGCTGAATATTTTTCCATTTGAGATAGTAAGCGCTCGTGAAAAGCTGAAGCTTGCCATCAAAGAGCCGGGCACTTTTGGAGCCGATTTCGTAGCTCCAGACTGAATCGGCATTATAGGGTCCGATTTGGCGATCGAGGCCAAATGCCGCAAGATCTTCCCGGCATCCGTCGGTTGTAACCGGTATGGGTCTGTTGGTGCCACCGACGCGAAATCCCTTGGATGCCGTAGCATACAGAAGATTGTTGTCGTCGATGGAGTATGTCACGCCGAATTTCGGCGTAATCGGCTCCTCCTTCTGGGTCCCTTGGGAGCTTTCGCCGGGCGTACCTGCCCAAGGACCGCCTTGAAAGCTCGTGAACTCGAACTTGGTCCTGGCAATGCGTGCGCCGGCGGTGACCTTTAGCTTGTCGGTCAAACGATATGTCAGTTCACCAAAGATTGCGTCCTGGTGATCTTTTCCGATGGCGGTCGCCGCATAGGACACAGTGGGACTGAGCATAGGTGTGCCGAATACTGCCTCAACGGGCGCCCCGCCGAAATAGGCCGCAATCAAATCCGGCAGCATGGGATCGATCAGAGTCTGATCCGCGCGTTGGCGAGACCGCTGAATGAAAAGACCCAGAATGCCAGTCAGTGGCGCGTCTGTATTCGATGTTTGAACCCGCAGCTCCTGTGTGAAGCTCGTCTGCTTCGAGGGGTAATCGGACGTCTGTTTATAGCCGGGCAGGCCCGGGAGGAACAGTTGGTTCGCAAGTTCGCCGGGGCCAAAAAGAATCTGTGGTAGCGTCAGGCTGAAATCGGCGACGGCGTGCCCCTTGCGCCAAAGATAGGAGGTGACCGAAGTCAGCGTGAAATCTCCAATCTCGGCTTGAATATTTAAGGCGGGCAGTGCGAATTTGTCATGATTTGGAGAACGCTGCGGAAAAGCGAGGTTGAATCTACCTTCGCCGCGATCCGAAATACGCTCGTTGAACATGGCTGCATTGTTCTCATCCGTCTCTTGATAATATATCGACGGAGTGATGGTCAGCCACTCGGCTGGCTGCGCTTTCAACGCGACACGGCTCACGAACGAGGTGCGATAATTATCATCCTTTGAAATCAAGGAGCCGTCGATGTTCGACACCCAGTCAATGAATCCCCCCCTTCTGCGGTAAGAGGCGCTGGCCCGGAAACCGAGCTTATCTTCGACGATAGGACCTCCGACCGCGACGCCAGCTTCCCAGTTCGGGGCTCCATGTTGGACCAGCGACCCTTCCATGCGTGCATACATGGAATAGCGATCGAGGCTGGGAGACGGCGTGATAAAACGCACGGCACCGCCTTCGGCACCGGCGCCGAACAGCGTTCCCTGCGGCCCGCGCAACACTTCGACACGCGCGATGTCGAATATTTCTGGGTAGGGATTGGTGGATTGGTTGTTGAGGAAACGCACCTGAACGGGCGTATCGTCAATATAAATTCCGGTGGTAGCCGCCCCGACTTCAGAACTGATGGCACGAATCGTGATCTGGGTTCTTCCGGCGTAACCTGTATTTGTGAAGGTAACGCCAGGTGTGAGACGCGAAATGTCCTCAATTCCGCGAACACCCTCTTCGTCCAGTTTGCCTTGGTCATAGGCTGTTACGCTCGCTGCGACTCGGCTAAGCCGCTCGCTGGATCGTGTCGCCGTTACCACGATGTCCCCGAAGTTCTGGTTTATTGAGGAAGCATCCGATCCATGACTACTTTGGCTAGGCGCAGTTTCTCCCGGCCCATTAGAGCTGGTTACATTCTGGGCTAGAGCCGGGGAATAAACAACAACTAGTCCTGCCGTCAGCAGAAGTGGAAGAAGCCGCTTCTGTTTCGTTGAATAGCCGCAAACCGTCTGGTGGCAAAAGGTGGCCATGCTAACCTCCCTCAATCGTGCATCTCGACCGCACGTATTATTATTCCTGCATCATATCGCATGATTCGAAAAGTGGAAGCCCTTGATAGAAAAAATTTGTTGTGCCACCAAATGCATGAAAAAACAGCGGAAAAAACTAGAAAAATTTCCGTTTCCCGGTCGGACTGTTCAATTTGTGTAGCCTTCCATTTCAAGATGACATATAGTGCCGACTCGGGGCTCGAATGGACGGCATTCGAGCGGTCTCTGATGAAAAGAATTTTGGACTTAATGGCAGCGGGACTTTCCGCATGTTTTAAGTATCTGATTTTTCACCGATGCCAATCGCAGATTGTTGTCAAAGAATTCGCTTGTCAAAATCCGAACCAAGAAGCGGTGGGATCCACTTACTACTTGACCAAAGGCTATGCCGACTGGCTATGTGACCACCCATTTCCATGAACGGTTCGGATTTGGGGTGAATTCTGCAATCCGGACAATACCAATGAACAGGAGTGATTATGACGGCTGACGTTCGAAACAAGGCTACAATTGAGCGCTTCTGGAGTGCCGTCAACGAAGGTGACGTTGATGCAATCCTGGCGACTTTCGCTGAAGGCGCAATTGCGCGAGATCCCGTCGACAAGCCTCCTTTGGAAACAAGTGAGCAGCGTCGCGCGCACTTTGCTGGCGTGCTTGCGTCATTCAAGAATCTGTCGGCTGTTCCCGAGTTCACGACGGTTTGCGGCGATCATTCCGCGACGAAGTGGACCCTCACGGGCAGCACTCAAAACGGAACAGAAGTGGCGATCGAAGGCATTGATGTTGCCCGCCATGACAGCAACGGCCTTATCGTTGAATTATGGGGCTATGTTTGAACTGATTGCCGAACTGAATAAGGAGTGGCGGATGATATCTACCCGGCTGTCCTGGTTGATGTTTCTGCCTTCAGGTCCGACGAATTCGGCCAGTAACGCCGTCGAGGCTGATCCCCATCAGGTCGCGGCGGGGATCGTTTCATTCGGGCTTGGCGGCTTCATTGGATTAGGTTCAGGCCAGACTGCCGGGCTGGATTGGATCATTCGTGATCCTGTGGCGTGGCAGCATTGTTTCGAGCGACACTGGTGAACGAATGTCCTACTTTGATCGAAGTGATCGTGGAACAGGATAGCTAAATATGGCCTTTGACGGGGACGGCCCTCTGAATGTAGCAGATTACCAAAAATTGGCCCGGCATCGGCTGCCGGCGATCGTCTGGGATTTTCTCGAGGGAGGGGTGGAGGACGAGCAGGGATTGGTCTATAATCGATCCGTGTTCGACCGCTACAAGTTCGAACCGGTACGATTGCGTGACGTAAGCCGCAGGACGATTGCAACCTCACTGCTTGGTCATCCCGTTGCCGCGCCGCTTATCATCGCTCCAACGGGCGTGAACGGCTTATTCTGGCCCCAAGGTGATCTGATCCTGGCGCAGGCCGCTGCCCGTGCTGGTATTCCTTTCGTCCTTTCCACAGCCTCTTCGATGCCGATAGCGGAGGTTGCACAGCAAAGCGACGGGGATCGCTGGTTTCAGCTTTACATTGTGCGGCCTGAGTTCGCCAACGCGTTGATGCGGGAGGCTTTGAGGTATGATTACAGCACCCTCGTCGTAACGGTGGATGTGACCGTCAACGGCGCCCGTGAGCGGGATCAGCGGAACGGTTTTGGGCTGCCGATGCGCTATAGCCCTTCGATTATCTGGGACGGTGTGCGTCACCCGCGCTGGAGCATGGCCCTTTTACGGAACGGCATGCCCGAGCTCGCGAATTTCGTGAGGTTCGCCGGAGGTGATCCGGAAGTGCAGCAGGCGGTCATGCGGCGTGAAATGGATGCATCTTTCGACTGGCAAGCACTGAAGAGGCTGCGTGAACGTTGGCCGAGGAGGCTGCTGGTGAAGGGTATCCTCCGCGCCGCCGATGCAGCAAAATGCGTACAATTGGGCGCTGACGGCGTCATTCTGTCGAACCATGGAGGCCGGCAACTGGACGCGCTGGTGTCGCCAATGGACGTGCTTGCAAGCACGGTCGAAGCCATTCCCGATGCCACCGTGCTGGTCGATAGCGGTTTCCGGCGCGGCGCCGATGTCGTCAAGGCGCTTGCATTGGGCGCCCAGGGCGCGCTGTTGGGACGGGCAACGCTTTATGGGCTGGCGGCGGCAGGCCGCGTCGGCGTTGATCATGTGATCGATCTTTTGAAGGCCGAGATCGACAGAAGTCTGGCGCTTTTGGGTTGCGCTTCGGTCGATGAACTCAATCCGGCCATGGTTTGCGATATCAGGAACGGCAAATGATCGATATCGTCATCCGCAGCATCCGGGCCCGGGCAATCAACGTGCCGCTCGAATATCCGATCAGGACGGCTTCCGGCACCGTCCATACCTCGCCGCTGGTTCTGATCGATCTTGAAACTGACGCAGGCATCACGGGCTGCGCCTATATATTCGCTTATATCCCGCCTGCGCTTCAACCTCTTGCCCACGCGGTTTCCTCCCTTGGAGAATTGCTGATCGGCCAGCCTCTCGCTCCTGTCGATCTGAGCATGATGCTTGAAAAGCGGCTACGGCTGATCGGCAACCAAGGCCTTCTGCGCATGGCGAGTTCAGGATTGGACATGGCCGCCTGGGACGCGCTGGCGAAGATCAATGAGGTCCCGCTGACCGTGCTGCTGGGCGGGAAGCCGCGACCGATCCGGAGCTATGACAGCCATGCGATGGATGGCCGGGAACTGGCGATCGAGCGCGCACGGCGTTCTGCAAATATGGACTTTTCTGCGATCAAGACCAAGGTCGGCTACGACACACTCGATGAGGATTTGCAGGTTGTAAGCGCCATTCGAGCAGAAACCGGCCTGAACGTCATGGTCGACTATAATCAAAGCCTTACGGTTCCCGAAGCGATCAGGCGGAGCCGCGCGCTTGATGAACAGGGGGTGATATGGATCGAAGAGCCAACGCTGCAACAGGATTATGACGGGTACCGCCGTATCGGCGAGGCGATACGTTCCCCCATCCAGATGGGAGAAAACTGGTGCGGCATTGACGAGATGCACAAGGCGCTTGAAGCCGGCGCCGCTCCCTTGGCCATGGTGGATATCATGAAGATCGGCGGCGTTACAGGCTGGCTCGCGGCATCTGGGCTTGCACAGGCGCGCGGTATCCCGCTTTCGAGCCACCTGTTTCAGGAATTCAGCGCGCATATGCTGGCCGTGACGCCAAGCTGCGACTGGCTGGAACGTATGGACATTGCCGGGCCCATCATCGAGCCGACACTGACGTTCGCCGATGGACACGCCCACATAGGAGATCTTCCCGGAGCTGGCCTGATCTGGCGCGAGGAGGAGATATCCCGATACCTGGCGTGAAAACGGCGTGTGATCCAAATCAACTACTCGTTGAGCTCATTTAGCCGGGCGCAATGTTCAAAACACATCAAATCAGGAGAGAAAGAATGAAATTGCAGGATAAAGTTGCTTTCGTCACCGGCGGATCCCGCGGCATTGGCGCGGCCATCGCCGAGCGATTTGGCGACGAAGGCGCCAAAGTCGTGCTCACATATAAAAACAGTGCCGATGAAGCGGCCGCCGTAGTGGAAACAATCAAGTCAAAGGGCGGCGAGGCATTCGCCATTCAGGCCGACAGCGGGGACGAAGCGGTCGTGCGCGGCGCCGTGCGCAAGGCTGCTGCAACCTTCGGCAAGGTCGACATCATCGTCAATAACGCGATGTTCGGAACGCCTGGCCGCATCGAGGACGTCACCTCACAAGAATTCGAAGCCGCATTGGCTGTCGGGCTGCGCGGCGTCTTTGCGGCGACGCAGGAAGCGTTGCTTCACATGGGAAGCGGCGGCCGGATCATCATGATCGGCAGCACCATAGGCGATGTAGTCAATTTTGAGGGCGTATCGGTCTATGCGATGATGAAGGGCGGCATGGCGTCCTTTTCTCGCGCCCTCGCACGCGACCTTGGAACGCGCGGGATAACATCCAACGTCATACTGCCTGGTCCAATCGACACTGATGGGAATCCAGCGGACGGGGGCATGGCCAAATTCGTGCTGCCGCTGGTCGCTGCAAAGCGCTATGGCCGGGCCGACGAGGTGGCCGCGCTGGCTGTGCATGTCGCGAGTGAAGAAGCTGGCTTCATCAACGGAGCGCTGCTCAAGATAGACGGCGGCCTCACCGCCTGACGGCAGGCCCAACCAGCATCCATGTGAGTGATGTCGGAATAATACTCAGCGGCAATACCGAACGGAATGTCTGGGGTGCATTTGGATCGCATCAACTTTTGACTGAGTGGATCAACAGAATAGCTCTTGTCCTGATCGGCGTCGTCGGCCCTGCAAAGGGTTCGCAATCCTGGTTGATCACCTGGCCTGTTAGAGCCTGATCCGAAAGTTATTGAGCAATACCAGTATGTTATGATGGGGTAGACGCCCCCCGAGGGCATCGATGTGCCAAGGTGAGTTGTCGAACATCACCTGAGGGAGGCGTCCACCCCATCACAATCTCGGCACGGCGGGAAGCCGGTTATTGGGTCCGGACCCTAGCACTTCACTCCAAGCGTAACGCCATAGGTCCGTGGCGGCTGGTAAGACACCGCGGTGCCGTGAACGGCGCCGTCATTGCTCAAAAGCACGGCCTCGTCCGTCAGATTCTTGCCCCAGACGCTGACCGAATAACGTTCGTCGGGAGCGACCCAGCCGAGGCTGGCATTCACGAGCACATAATTG
>NZ_DATEMB010000038.1:0-2227 GCF_035276005.1 Rhizorhapis sp. | reverse complement strand
TTACCAATTCGCTGCTGGATCTTCTTGGAATGAGTCTTGAATGCGGTTTTTCGGCCGCGCCACCGCGGGCGCGCGGCAGTCAATCGACGCTGCGCCGCATCCAGCAATACATCGAAGACCATCTGGATGACGAAGATCTCTCACTGGAATCGATCGCGGCCAATCTGGCTTTAAGCACTCGGTACGTAAACAAACTGTTTGAACGCGAAGGCGTGTCCCCCGCGCGCTGGATACGAATGAGGCGCCTCGAGCGGTGCCGGGCCGATCTTGAGGATCCGGAAAAGTGCGATTACTCGGTCAGCGGAATTGCATTGAGCCACGGATTCGGAAACATCAGCAGCTTCAATCGCGCCTTTAAAACAAGATTTAAGGTTGCTCCGTCCGCTTTACGAAACAAATGATGGGTGGTCGACGTCTTTCGGTTCACATCGACGTCGCCAAAGGCTCAATAAAATAACCAGATTTGGTCGAATGCGGTACGGTGGTTAGGCTTTCCACTTAGGATCGCGCGATGATGCCAAAGCTAACCTCTGTTATTCACCAGACGGAGGCTGAAGGGTTGGCGAGAGTAGCGCAAGGCTCTGTTCTGAAATAGGAAATTGGGTGTCGAAGCCATTCCTTGCACAGGACAGAAAATGCCGCCGGCCACCCCCGCCGAGAACATCGATAGCGCTCCTCTGATTTCGTTTCCAGCGATCCATCGCAAGAAGGTCACGGCTGCCTTCGACGGCGGTCGATTGACCTCGGATGGCGGGGTTCTGCTGCTGGCTCCAGCCGAGCGCGCGATGGGGATCTGCAGGCAGCTTGCCGCCTGCATCGCCGATCGGCGTGATCCCTCTCGGGTGATCCACAAGCTGGATGATATTATTCGGGCGCGGGTCCTGGCGATTGCCTGCGGCTACGAGGATGCCGATGATCTCGACACCCTGCGCGACGATCCGGGCTTTCGCCTGGCGCTGGGCAAGCTGCCCGGTTCAGGCGCCGGCCTGGCAAGCCAACCCACCATGAGCCGGTGGGAAAATGCGCCGAGCACACGCGAGTTGGCGCGGATGATAGTCGCGATGGTCGGCATCTACTGCGCCAGCTACCCCGAACCGCCTAAGGCGGTGACGCTGGATATCGATGACACCTGCGATGTCGTACATGGCTATCAGCAGCTGTCCTTCTGGAACGGTCATCATGGCGAGCGGTGTTTCCTGCCGATCCACGTCTATGACACGGCAACGGGGCGACCCGTTGCCATGCTGCTGCGTACCGGCAAGACGCCCTCAGGTGCCGAGGCTGCGGGACACATCCGCCGCCTTGCGCGGCATATCCGTCGGCACTGGCCCGCAACGCACATCACCATCCGCGGCGACGGGCATTATGGGCGGCCAGAGGTCATGGCCTTTTGCGAGGCGCAGGGCATCGACTATGTCTTTGGCCTGCCCACCAACGCTGCCCTGCGCGCCAATCCCGACATTATCGCTGCCGCCGATGCCTGCGCCGTCAAGCGTGCCGAACAAGACCGGGTGGTCCTGCGCTGCTATGCCGAAACGCGCTATGGGGCAAAAAGCTGGAAGTGCCAGCGCCGTGTCGTCGCCCGGATCGAAGCCAGCACGCTCGGCATGGACATCCGCTATGTCGTCACGTCCCTGACAGAAAGCTCAGCGGAGCACATCTACGACACGCTCTACTGCGCCCGAGGTCAGGCCGAGAATCTGATCAAACAGCATAAAACTCAGCTCAGCAGCGATCGCACCTCGTGCCGGTCGGCCAACGCCAATCAGATGCGGTTGATCCTCCATACTGCGGCATACTGGCTCATGTGGCGCATCCAGCAGGCCATCCCCAAGTCGGCAGCGCTCGCCAAGGCGGAGTTCGCGACCCTGCGCCTGCGGCTGCTCAAGGTTGCCGCCCGTGTCATCGAGAGTGCTTCGCGCATCAGGGTCGCCTTCGCTTCAGCCTGTCCCGATGCCGCCTTGTTCCGCGCCATCGCCACCGGGCTCAAGGCCGCCCCGACATAGCCAGTGTAGCCGTGCCGCTGAACCCCAAAGCCCCGTCCTTCAACCCAAAAGCCTATCAAACACTCGCGGTGAAACAGACGCAGCAGGATCGCTCGTCCTGATCGTCAAGCCGCTGAACCGAAAGGCCGAAGAACGCTGGAAACACCAGCGTCATGAATAGGCCGGGCTAACCTGCAGTCTCACGAATGACAGCTTTCAAGGTCGCCCTCCTTCCTTCGGAA
>NZ_DATEMB010000037.1:0-137520 GCF_035276005.1 Rhizorhapis sp. | reverse complement strand
GATTACGGTCTTTTCAACAGTTTGAGCGAAGACTGGGGCGCTGAGAACGCAGGGCCGTTTATCCGCCTTCACCATGCACCCCGTCGTCCCTGCGCAGGCAGGGACCCCGCTACCCTATAGGCAATTGTGTAAGGGCTGAACGGAGATCAGGCTATCCCGATTTCACCCTCGCCTAAATCCCCTCTCCGCTCAGGCGGAGGCAGATCATGTCAAGCTGATCAAGATTGGAATAGCTGAGCGACAGCGTCCCCTTCCCGTCCTTATGACTTATGTTCACATGCAGGCCCAACAGGTCGGCCAGATGCTGCTCCAGCGAAGCGATGTCGGCATCATCGCTGCTGCCCGCCTTGGCTGCCGGCGCCTTCCCATTGCCCGGACGCCCCGGCTTCGCCTTGCTGGCGAGCTTCTCCGTCTCACGGACCGAAAGGCTGCCGTCGACCACTTTGCGCGCCAGGGCCTCGGCCTCGGGCGCGCCGATC
Source organism: Rhizorhapis sp. (assembly GCF_035276005.1). Classification (NCBI taxonomy): domain Bacteria; kingdom Pseudomonadati; phylum Pseudomonadota; class Alphaproteobacteria; order Sphingomonadales; family Sphingomonadaceae; genus Rhizorhapis; species Rhizorhapis sp. The sequence goes on along the minus strand of NZ_DATEMB010000037.1, from coordinate 137,041 downwards.
AGCGCGCGCGCATGGCCCATGCTGAGCTCGCCCCGGACCACCATGTGCTGGACTGGATGCGGCAGGTCGAGCAAGCGCATCAGGTTCGCGACATGGCTTCGCGATTTTCCGACCAATCGGCCCAGCGCATCCTGGCTATGCCCGAACTCGGCAATGAGCTTGCGATAGGCTTCCGCCTCTTCGATGGGATTAAGCTCTTCGCGCTGAATATTCTCGATAAGCGCGATTTCCAGCGTTTCGGAATCGCTGAAGTCGCGGACGAGCGCGGGGATGCGGTGAAGCTGCGCTTTCTGCGCCGCCCGCCACCGCCGCTCGCCGGCAACGATCTGATAGCCCCGTCCGTGCGGGCGGACGATGATGGGCTGAATGACGCCCCGGCGCGAAATGCTGTCGGCCAGTTCCTCCAGCGCGCCGGAGTCGAAATGCCTGCGCGGCTGTTCAGGATGCGGCGAGATCAGCGAAACATCGATGCTCTGCACCGACCGGCCATTGGCGCCGGGCGCGGCAGGGACCACCGGCTCTTCCCGGCTCATGTCTCCCAAAAGGGCATTCAGCCCCCGGCCCAGGCTGGGAACGCGGCGCTGCGGCTTGCTGGCCTTTTCGGCGGTGTCTTCCATGTCGCTCACGCTGCAATTTCCTGCTGCGGCAGGCGGCCGATCAGCTCGCGCGCCAATTGCATATAGGCCTCCGATCCCGAGCAGCGATAATCATAGAGCAGCGCAGGCACGCCATGGCTGGGCGCTTCGGATAGGCGGACGTTGCGCGGGATCACCGTGTCGAACACCACATTGCCGAGGCAGGCCCGGACGTCGTCGGACACTTGTTCGGTCAGTCGATTGCGCCGGTCATACATGGTGAGCGCCACGCCCATGATGGAAAGGCCCTGGTTGAAGCGCCCCCTGATCCGCTCCACCGTCTGCAGAAGCTGGCTAAGCCCCTCAAGCGCAAAAAACTCGCATTGCAGCGGAACGAGCAGGGAGTGCGCAGCCACCATCGCGTTCACGGTCAAAAGGCCGAGCGAAGGCGGGCAGTCGATCAGGCAGATGTCCCAGCGTCCCTTGGGCGCCTGATCAAGCGCGCTGCCCAGCCTGTGGGCGCGGTCCTCAAAATCTATGAGCTCGATCTCGGCACCCGACAGATCCTGGGTCGAGGTGATGACATCGAGCAGCGGAACCCGCGAAGGCACGATCGCTTCATCCAGCGCGCATTCGCCCGTCAAAAGATGATAGCTCGACCAGGTGCGTTCCGACTGGCCGATGCCAAGGCCGGTGGAAGCATTGCCCTGCGGATCGAGGTCGATCAGCAAGGTCTTCCATCCGGTGGCCGCAAGCGCGGTCGCCAGATTGATGGCCGTGGTTGTCTTGCCTACCCCGCCCTTCTGGTTCGCAACTGCCAAGCGAATCATCTCTTGCCCCTTTTCCGGACTGACCGGCCCACCAAGATAGCGCTTTCCGGGTCAGTGACGCTCTGTTCCACGTGGAACACCCCCTGCCATGCGGGGCGCACCTGCTCTAGTTCATTCTGGCAATTTTTCCCCTTGGGCAAAAGCCAAATCGTGCGATCATCCGAAAATCGAACGGCTTTTTCGAGCAACCGGCCGAGTGGCGCGAAGGCGCGAGCGGAAATGACCGAAACCGGGACGCCATTTCCGAGCGCTTCCAGTCGGCGGCCCCGGACCTCCGCATTGGTAAGGGCGAGCCTCTCTATCTGCTCCAGCAAAAAGGCGATGCGCCCTCGCCGGGATTCGACCAGGCTGACCTGCCAGTCGGAAAGGATCGCGACGACCAGACCGGGAAGCCCCGGACCCGAACCAAGATCAAGCCATTCTCCCGAAGCATCGCGCGGTGCGTACAGCAATAGCTGCGCGCTATCCACTATATGCCGCGCCCAGACATGCTCGGCGGTGGAAGCGGCAATCAGATTCTGTTGCTGATTTTCCTCGAGAAGCCTGGCGACAAAGGCGTCGAGCCGCTCCCATGTTTCACGTGGAACATCGAAGCGGTCTTTAAGCCAGGCCCTCGCCTCCTCCTCTGTCACGCGGCTTTCCGCCGCGCATGGACCAGAATAGCGGCCAGCGCCGCCGGGGTGATCCCCCTTATTCGCCCCGCCGCAGCCAGCGTTTGCGGCTGCGCGGCCTCCAGCCGTTCGACCATTTCATTCGAAAGACCAGCGACAGAGCGATAGTTGAAGGCGGAAGGGATCGCGACCGCCTCATTCGCGCGCAACTCCCGAATCTCCGCTTCCTGCCGTTCGAGATAGGGCGCATAATGCGCGTCCTCGAAAATCTCGTCCCGCAGCTCCTCCGGCAATTCGGCCAGAGCAGGAATCATCGCCGAAAGTTGCGCCAGCCCAACTTCGGGAAAGCGGGCCCATTCGAACAGGGAGCGGCGCGATCCGTCCTGGCGCACCGCACAGCCGCGCTTCGCCATCTCCGAAGCCGTCACTTGCTCGGCCAAAAGCAACTCGGCTGCGGCACGATCCGCGCAGCGCCTTTCAAACCAAGCCCTCCGCTCGGCCCCGACGACGCCGTGCCGGATGCCGAGGCCCGTGAGGCGGGTGGACGCATTGTCGGCGCGCAACCGCAAACGATATTCGGCACGCGCGGTCAGCATGCGATATGGCTCCGTCACGCCCTGCAGCGTCAGATCGTCGATCATCACGCCCAAATAGCTGCTGACCCGGTCAAGGATCAGCGCATCTTCATTTTGGGCGAACGCCGCTGCGTTGATGCCAGCGACCAGGCCCTGGGCGGCGGCCTCCTCATAGCCGGTGGTGCCGTTGATCTGCCCCGCGCAATATAGGCCCGGCATTTCCCGCACAGCCATGGTGGCGTCCAGCGCCCGCGGATCGATATGATCATATTCGACCGCATAGCCCGGAATGATAATCTCAGCGCGCTCCAGCCCCGCCATGCTCCGCACCAGCGCGAGCTGGATGTCGGCGGGAAGGGACGTGCTGATGCCATTGGGATAGACAAGATGATTGTCCAGCCCTTCCGGCTCCAGAAAAATTTGATGGCCATCCCTGTCGCCGAAGCGGAAGATCTTGTCCTCGATGGAGGGGCAGTAGCGCGGGCCCCTCCCTTCAATGGCGCCACTGAACAAAGGCGACCGATCGAGCCCTGAACGAATGATCTCATGCGTTCGCTCGTTGGTCCGGGTGATTGCGCAAAATAGCTGCGGCAGCGGACGGCGCTCGGTCAAAGCCGACATCGTCCAGCCTTCCGCATCAGAGGGCTGTTCCTCCAACGCCGCCCAATCGATGCTGCGGCCATCGATGCGCGGGGGCGTGCCCGTCTTCAGGCGTCCGATGGGAAGTCCGGCGTCCCGCAATTGCTGCCCGAGGGTGACTGCCGCCCGCTCGCCAGTGCGGCCGCCCTCGCTAACCTCCTCGCCCCGGAAGAGCCTGCCATTGAGGAAAGTGCCAGTGGCGAGCACCACTGCCGGTGCGGTCAGGACCGTCCCATCGCCAAGGCGAAGCCCGGCAATCCCGCCACGCCGCACCTCGAGCGCCGCAGCCTCGGCCTCAACGATCTCGAGATTCTGCTGCGCATCGAGCAATGCGTGAATGGCCGCCTTGTAACGCTTCCGGTCCGCCTGGACACGGGGACCCTGCACCGCAGCGCCCTTGCTGCTGTTCAGCATGCGATAGTGGATGGCGGCAGCATCGGCCGCGCGGGCAATGAGCCCGTCGAACGCATCCACTTCCCGGACCAGATGCCCCTTGCCGAGCCCGCCGATTGCCGGGTTGCAGGACATGGCGCCAATCGTTTCGCGCGCGAAGCTGACCAGCACGGTCCGCGCACCCTTCCGCGCTGCGGCAGCCGCGGCTTCACAACCGGCATGGCCTCCACCGACCACGATCACGTCATAGCTTGTCTGCATGACGCGGCTCATAGCCGTTTTCCAATGAGGGGTCAAAATTGTTTCACGTGGAACAAGGGGGTAGCGGCTTCACATCCGCCTTCATTTGCCAATGCAGAAGCTGCCGAACAATGCATCGAGCATCTCTTCCGTCCCTGCCCTCCCGGTCACCTGATCCAGGGCAGAGCGGGCGCCGCGGAGATGCTCGGCCAGCACAAGATAATCGGTAGTGCAGATACCTGCGCTCAATTCGTCCGCCACGATGGCCAGCGCATCACGCTGGCGCTTGTTGAGGGCATATTCGCCATCGCGCGGAACAAGCGACCGGGCGCGAGTGATGAGCTCCGTCCGGAGCTGATCCATGCCCTCTCCCGTGCGGGCCGAGATTTTGAGCCCCTCATCCTTCCCTCCCAGATCGCACTTGGCTGCCAGGGGGACCGCCCGCTCGTCGTCAGGACAATCCTGCGCCTCGCCCAGCCAGAGGATGATGTCGGCGTCTTCCATCGCGCGCCGGGTGAGGCCAATGCCGATATGCTCGATCTCATCACTCCCCTCACCTCTCAGACCAGCGGTGTCCATGAGAAGAAAAGGGATACCCGCCAGCGCGACCGGCGCTTCTATCCGGTCGCGGGTCGTTCCGGCTAGGGGGGAAACAATCGCCGCGTCGCGCCCGGCAAGCGCGTTCAGAAGAGTTGACTTGCCCGCATTGGGGGGTCCCGCCAGCACCACGCGAATCCCGTCGCGCAACCGTTCCGCCGACGGACGGGCCAGCTCCGCCGCCAATTCATCCTGCAAGGATATGAGCATGGCGGCGACCTTCTCCACCGCGCCGTCGGGAACATCATCCTCGTCGGAAAAATCCAGCTCCGCCTCTACCAGCGCGGAAATGCGGAGCAGTTCCTTTTGCCATGCCGCGACGCGCCGCGAGAAATGCCCCTCCGCCATTGCAATGGCGCTCCGGCGCTGCGCCTCGGTTTCAGCAAACAGCAGATCCGCCAGTCCTTCAGCTTCGCTAAGGTCGATGCGGCCATTCTCAAACGCCCGGCGGGTAAATTCTCCCGGAAGAGCCTCTCTCAAACCCTCGCATTGCGCAAGCGCCGAAAGAACCGCCTGAACGACGGCCCTTCCCCCGTGCAGATGAAGTTCGGCCAGGTCTTCCCCGGTCGCGCTTCCGGGACCTGGAAACCACAGGACAAGGGCCTGATCGAGTTCCATATCCGTCGCCGGATCGCGCAAGGTCCGCATGCTGGCGCGCCGTGGTTGAGGGAGCTTGCCCGCCAGGGCGCCAATCGCGGCGGCCGCCTGGATGCCGCTGATGCGAATGACAGCGATGGCCGCGGGCGGCATCCCGCTCGACAAGGCAAAGATCGTCATGCGCGCCGTCATGATGGCAGAATCGTCAGGCGCCAATGGTCATTTGGAGGACTTATCCTGACCGCCGCCCAGGCCGATATTCATCAACTGCTGGAACAGCCGCATACCGGCGTCGCCCATGGGCGAAAAGCTGCGGAACAGATTTTCCATCTGCTCTACGCTGTTGGTGCCATCCATGGTTTCGAGCATCGTCTGCACATATTTCGCATGAATGGGCGACACATCGGGCAGGCCCAGAAAAGTGCGGGCCTCCTCCGGCGTGCAATCGATATTAACACTGACATTCATGCATTTCTGCTCCGGCCCGAGTGAGAGTCCCTTCATGCCGCAACATTGTCGGAAATGCCAGTTTTTCAACTAATGCCATGGTTTCAACTCGCTTGTGGCCATGACATAGTGGTTTCCAGCCGGGCAGCCGGTTTTCCGAGTCTGTTACAGGAAAGGATCAGAGATGAGCGGAATGACCTCCATCCCCACACTGGAAAACGACCAGAGTTTTGGCTGCTATGTTGCCGAGCCCTCCGGACAGGCCAAGGCAGCCATCATCGTCATTCAGGAAATTTTCGGTGTGAATGAAGGTATTCGCCGGAAGTGCGACAATTGGGCGAAGGCCGGCTATATCACCTATGCGCCCGACCTCTTCTGGCGCATCCAGCCCGGCATCGAACTCGATCCCGATGTGCCCGAAGAAATGAACGAGGCACTCGGCCTGATAGGCAAGTTTGATCAGGACAAGGGCGTACGGGACATCGAAGCTGTCATCCATGCCGCCCGCGCGAAGCTTGGCGAACAGGCCAAGGTGGGCTGCGCCGGATATTGTCTTGGCGGCCGTTTGGCCTTCATGACCGCCGCGCGCACGGACATCAGTGCGTCCGTTGGCTATTATGCGGTCGGCATCGACAATCTTCTCCGCGAATCGCATGCCATCGCTCATCCGGTAATGCTCCATATCGCCGGGGCGGACCATTTCGTGCCGCCTGAACAGCAAAAGGCGATCCATGAGGGGCTGGACGATCATCCGAAGGTCACCCTCCATGACTATCCGGGCCTCGACCATGGATTCGCGACCGAAATGGGCCAGCGCAGGAATGAGGAAGGCGCCCAACTCGCCGACCAGCGCACCGCAGACTTCTTCGCACAGCAACTGGCGTAAACCTCTACGGCTTGGCCGCCAACAGTCCGGGCGGCCAAGCTCGAACTATCGGCGGTCGATCTGAATCAGAGCCGCTCGGCCTGAGCTTGTGGAAGAGCGCTTCCTTGTTGCAGAAGACTTCAACAGGTCAGTCCGGCCGGGACCGGAGATTAGCCAAAAAGGATAGATACGCTGGGGCGGAGTCTGTCCACCGGATCCAGCAAGCGCTGCACAAATTCCTTTACATCCGCCTCAAGCAAGCAGGGTCAAGATGCCCACCTGATGATCGACAAACCCGTCATAGATCATCTTGCCGGCAACATAGACGATGATTGCCAAACCCAGAAAGGCTATCCAGCGATAGCGCTCGATATATTTGGCGATAAGGTTTGCGGCCAGGCCCATCAGCGCCACCGACAGCAGCAGGCCGATAATCAGGATTCCAGGATGATCCCGTGCCGCCCCTGCCACCGCAAGCACATTGTCCAGGCTCATGGAAACATCGGCAAGGGCCACCGCCCAGGCCGCGCCAGCAAAGCTTTTCGCAGGCCGTAGGCCGCTATGCTCGTCGCCGCCAATTTCGGGCGACCCGATATTCTCTCCGGCCTCGCGCAATTCGCGCCACATCTTCCATGCAACCCAAAGGAGCAGCAAGCCGCCCGCCAGGATCAAACCAACTATGCCCAGCAGGACGCTGACGATCAGCGCAAAGAAGATGCGCAGCACCAAGGCTGCGCCGATGCCGATGAGGATTACCTGTTTGCGCTGATGCGCGGGAAGTCCCGCGGCAAGGGCACCGACGACAATCGCATTGTCGCCGGCCAGCACCAGGTCGATCATCAATACCTGGCCAAAGGCAGCCAAGGCTGCCGGATTATCCAGATTGGTAAAATCATGAGCGATAGCCGCCCAGATTTCGGCAGGCGATCCGATACCGGATGCGGCGGCGGCGCTGGCAGCGAGGAATGCAAGCATAGGACCCAAATGCTCTTGTGGCTTATTGGTTCATGCTGTCGAAGAAATCGTCGTTGGTTTTGGAATCCTTCATCTTGTCGAGCAGGAATTCCATGGCATCGACCGTTCCCATCTGCATGAGAATGCGGCGAAGCACCCACATCTTGGACAGCTTGTCCTTCTCGACCAGCAGCTCTTCCTTGCGGGTGCCGGACTTGCCGACATCGAGCGAGGGGAAGATGCGCTTGTCGGCAACCTTGCGGTCAAGCACGATTTCGCTGTTGCCGGTGCCCTTGAACTCTTCGAAGATGACTTCGTCCATGCGGCTGCCGGTATCGATCAGGGCCGTCGCGATGATCGAAAGCGAGCCGCCCTCCTCGATATTGCGGGCAGCGCCGAAGAAACGCTTCGGCCGCTGCAGCGCATTGGCGTCGACACCGCCGGTCAGCACCTTGCCGGAACTCGGCACGACCGTGTTGTAGGCGCGGCCGAGGCGGGTGATGGAGTCGAGCAGGATGACGACATCCTTCTTGTGCTCGACCAGACGCTTCGCCTTCTCGATCACCATTTCAGCAACCTGGACGTGGCGGGAGGCGGGTTCGTCGAAGGTGGAGCTGATGACTTCCCCCTTCACGCTGCGCTGCATGTCGGTCACTTCCTCAGGCCGCTCATCGATCAGCAGGACCAGAAGATAAACCTCCGGGTGATTATCGGTGATCGCCTTGGCGATGTTCTGCAGCAGGACGGTCTTACCCGTCCGCGGCGGCGCGACGATCAGGGCGCGCTGGCCCTTGCCTTGCGGAGCGATGATGTCGATGACGCGCGCCGACTTGTCCTTGACGGTCGGGTCCAACGTATCGAGGCGCAGCTTTGAATCAGGATATAGCGGCGTCAGATTGTCGAAATTGACGCGGTGGCGGACCACCTCGGGATCGTCGAAATTGACCGCAGTAAGCTTTGTCAGGGCAAAATAGCGCTCGCCATCCTTGGGCGCGCGAATTTCGCCTTCAATCGTATCGCCCGTGCGCAGGCCGAATTTCCGGACCTGATTGGGCGACACATAAATGTCGTCCGGCCCTGCAAGATAATTGGCCTCAGGGCTGCGAAGAAAACCGAAACCGTCAGGCAGCACTTCAATGGTACCAAGGCCCATGATCTGCTCGCCATTTTCAGCCTCGACCTTCAATATGGCGAACATCAGATCCTGCTTGCGGAGGGTGGAAGCCCCTTCCACGCCCAGCTCCTCGGCCATGGACACGAGGTCGGCAGGTGTCTTTTTCTTGAGCTCTTTCAGATGCATTTAGATAGTTTCCGGAACTGGAATGTGTGTTGAGAGGCCGGCCAGCGCTATTGGGAAGGGATTCTCGTGCACGAACGGCAAAGAAGATGGAGCGAGCGTTACGACGCGGTTTCGTTTTAGTCAACGGGATTTGCGGGCAAGCGTTCCCGTTCGCACCTCTGAAAATCTCCCGCCCGGTAAGCGCGACCCGATCAGAAAGGACGCACAATCACCAGGATGACGATCACTGTTGCAAAAATGCCTGGCGCCTCGTTCCACATGCGCAGCTTGCGCTCGCTGAACGGACGAAGCCCGCTCGCCAATTTCCTCGAATAGCCGACGACCCAGCCATGATAGGCGGAAAGAAGAAGAGCAAAAAGCAGCTTGGCGTGGAACCAGCCTTGTTGCCAGGCATCGACGTTGAAGGCCAGCATCAGCCCGAAAACCCAGACCATGATGAGCGAGGGGTTGAGAATGATGTTGCGCAGGCGCGTTTCGCGCCGGACCCACCGCGCTTCCTCCGCAGATCCGGGCTCGGCTTCCTGGTGGTAGATGAAGAAGCGGGGCATCATGAACAGCGCGGCCATGAGGAAGATGACGAAGATGATATGGCCGGCCAATACCCAGGGGTAGGCAGCGCCAAGGAATCCGGTCATGAGTGCTCCTTGCGGACAAGCGTAAGCAATGTTTCGACATGGTCGATCGGGGTATCCGGCAAAATGCCGTGGCCTAGATTGAAGATGTGCGGACGTCCGCCGAACGCGGACCGGATATTCGAAACAGCCCGCTCGAGCGCCTCGCCCCCCGCTATCAGCGCCAGGGGGTCTAAATTGCCCTGAACCGGCAGATTCTCTGGAAGAACGGCATTGGCCCAATGGGGATCGATGGTCTCATCAAGTCCGATCGCATCAACGCCAGTACCTTCGGCATAGGCCGCGAGCCTGCCGCCCGCGCCCTTGGGAAAGCCGATGATCGGAATGTCAGGACAGCGCTGGCGCAGACGGTCAACAATCGCGCTGTTGGGCTCTATCACCCATTTATCGAACTCCAGCGGAGCAAGGCTGCCGGCCCAGCTGTCGAACAGTTGCACCGCCTCTACGCCCGCCTCGATCTGACCGGCCAGATACTCGACGCTAAGATCAATGATCGCCTCGATGATCGCGCCGAAACGCTTGGGATCGCGATAGGCAAGACGCCGGGCAAGGGCATGATCCTTGCTGCCTTGCCCTGCCACCATATAGGTAGCGACGGTCCAGGGGCTTCCCGCAAAACCAAGGAAAGTCGTTTCCGAAGGCAAGGCCGCCTTCACCCGCCGCACGGTTTCATAAATGGGATCCAGCCGTTCCAGCCGGGGCGTCAAAGCATCAAGAGCAGCCTCCGCGAGCGGCGGCGCGAGACGCGGCCCCTCGCCTGCCTCAAACCATAGGTCCTGACCCAAGGCATAGGGCACGATCAATATGTCGGAAAACAGGATGGACCCGTCAAAACCAAAACGCCGCAAGGGTTGAAGCGTAATCTCGGCCGCAGCCGCGCTGTCATAGACAAGTTCAAGGAATCCGCCCTTTTCAGCTCGCAATGCGCGATATTCGGGCAAATAGCGGCCCGCCTGCCGCATCAGCCATACGGGCGGAATATGCTGCTTTTCGCCTTTAAGGACTGACAGCAATTTCTTGGGCTTGGTCAAATCCTGTTCCTTGGAGCTTGTCGCATCACCCGACCTGGAGTCACCGCGATCCCCTAACGAACGATGCTCGCCAAGCCAAGGGGGCGCTCAGTCCATATCCTTTCCTATAACCCTTTAGAATGATTCAAAGGGAGATGGTGATAGTAGGGCGGTGGACAGCGGGGTTTATGGATAGTGCGCCAGCTTGCCAACAGCTTGACTCATCCCAATGCGTCAATCCGGACTGAGTCTCTGCTTCTGTCCCCATTATCCACAGCATGTGGAAGGAAAAATGAGCCTGTTGGCTGCTTGTGGATGAACATTCTGGAAATGGGGACGGAATCCTGCGCTGCGTTCCGCCCCGAGACTATCCCTTGCTTTATCCACAGCCAGTCCACAAAGATGCAGCCATGACGCGTCTGCATCTTCATTTATTGTCGGACTCCACCGGTGAGACGCTGGAGAATATCGCCAAGGCTGCGATCGCGCAGTTCGATAATGTAGAGACGATCCGGCACTTCTGGCCGATGGTGCGCTCGGAGGTGCATCTCGAAAGGATATTGGACGAGATTTCCCAAAATCCCGGGCTGGTCCTCTTCACGCTTGCCAACCAGCCCTTGCGGCGCAAACTGGAAAACCGCTGCCGGGCGCTCGGGCTTCCAGTCGTTGCCGCGCTCGATCCTGTCACCGACGCCATGTCGAACATATTGGGGCAGGAGACCCGCAACCGCACCGGCCGCAAATATATCATGGACGAAGCCTATTTCGCCCGCATCGACGCTATCCAGTTCACCATAGCCCATGACGACGGGGTGAACTGGGAAAATTGGGAAGAGGCGGACATCGTCCTGGTGGCCGTCTCGCGCGCATCGAAAACGCCGACCTCCATCTATCTCGCCAATCGCGGTTACAAGACGGCCAATATTCCGATTGTGCCGGAGTCTCCTCCTCCTCCGTCGCTGTTCACCTTGAAGCACCCGCTCATCGTTGGCCTCACCACCAGCGCGGAGCGGCTTATCCAGGTGCGCCGGAATCGGCTGCTCTCCTTGAATCAGATGCCAGAGACGACTTATGTCGACCAGGAGAAGGTCAAGGAAGAAGTGGCCTATGCGCGGCGCATGTTCGCCGATAATGGCTGGCCGGTCATTGATGTGACGCGGCGGTCGATCGAGGAAACGGCTGCGGCGATCATCAATATCTATAATGAGCGGCTGGTGGCGCAGGCAGAGGGATAGGAAACAGAGGTGATAAAGTTGATGTCCCCACCATTTTTCATTCCCGTCGCCACTGCGAAGACGGGGACCAGATTCCTTGCGCCGATTTCAAAAAGCAGCGGGGTCCCTGCCTTCGCAGGAACGACGGCATAGCAGAATGATCGTCCTTGCATCCGAAAGTTCCAGCCGCAGGGCAATGCTGGCAGCAGCCGGCGTTCCGCACGAAGCGATGGCCCCCGGCGTCGACGAGGACGCCGCCAAGGCTGCGCTTCGCGCAGAGGGCATCGATACGCGCGGCCTGGCCGACGCCCTGGCGGAACTCAAGTCGATGAGACTTTCCCGCCGCATTCCTGGCGCTTTGGTACTGGGATGCGACCAGACATTGAGCCTTGAATCGGGTGAGATGATCGACAAGGCGCAAAGCCGTGAGGAAGCAGCCGTGATCCTCCGCCAACTCTCCGGCAAGGTGCATTATCTCCACAGTGCCGCGGTGGTTTCGCTTGGCGGCGAACCGGTATGGCGGCATCTGGAGCGGGTCAGGATGACCGTCCGTCCGCTTTCGGAACGCTTCATCGAGCAATATCTGGAAGCGGAATGGGAGCATGTCTGCTGGTGCGTCGGCTGCTACCGGATTGAAGGCCCCGGCGTGCAGCTTTTCTCCCGCGTTGAGGGCAGCCAGTTCGCCATTCAGGGATTGCCGCTCCTCCCCCTGCTGGATTATCTTCGCACACGGGGAGTATTGGCATCATGACGCAAGCCCCGCTGCCCTATGCCGAAGTGATCGGCGATCCCATTGCGCACAGCAAGTCCCCGCTGATTCATGGATTCTGGCTGCAAAAACTTGGCATAAAGGCGGAATATCGCCGCACTCGCATAGAGCCCGCGAATCTCTACCAATGGCTCAGCCAACGGCGTGCCGATCCGCTCTGGCGCGGTGCGAACCTCACGATTCCGCACAAGGAGAAAATCCTTGCCCTGGTCCAGGATCCCGAGGGGCTTGCCGCGACGGTTGGAGCCATGAATATCGTCGTGCCCGGCGTTCATGGCCTGCCCAGCGGCTTTAACAGCGACATTGACGGCTTTGCCGAGCCGCTCGACAATGTGGAACTGAAGGGCAAGTCGGCTGCCCTTTATGGCGCAGGCGGAGCCGCCCGTGCGGTGCTTTTCGCATTGAAGCAGATGGGGATTTCCCATGTCACCATCCTCAACCGCAGCGAGGAACGGGCGCAGGCATTGCTGAAGCAGTTCAATATGGCGGGTCAGATCTTGCCGTTGCTTGCCCCCCTGCCGGCGGTGGAACTGGTCGTGAACAGCACCGCGCTCGGCATGACCGGCTATGACAGCCTGCGGCCGGACCTTTCCGGCCTTCCCAGCGAAGCCATTGTCTATGACATCGTCTATTCTCCGCTTGAAACCGAACTTTTGTCGGAAGCGAACAGCCGCGGGCTGCGTACTCTGGATGGTCTCAACATGCTGATCGGACAGGCGGCAAAGGCGTTCCAGCTCTTTTTCGGCGCGGAGGCGCCGCGCGATCATGACTTCGAACTCCGGGCGTTGCTCGCGGCATGAAGATTTATGGGCTGACCGGGTCGATCGGCATGGGCAAATCGGCTGTAGCCGCCATGCTGCGCAAGGAAAGTGTTCCCGTCTTTGATGCAGATGCCGAGGTGCATCGGCTGCAAGGACCCGGCGGCGTTCTCCTGCCGGCGATAGAGGCGCGCTTCCCGGGCACCACCGGACCTAGGGGCGTGGACCGGCAGAAACTGGGCGCTGCGGTGTTCAATCACCCGGAAGAGCTAAGGGCGCTGGAACATATTGTGCATCCTGCCGTGGCCAAATCCCGCCAGGCTTTCCTCCGCCGGCACCGGTCGCGGCCCATGGTCGTCTTCGACATTCCGTTGCTGTTCGAAAAGGGGCCGCCACGGGGATTATCGGGAATCATTGTAGTCACTGCCCCAGCCTGGAAGCAGCGCAAGCGGGTCCTGGCGCGGCCGGGGATGACTCCCCAAAAATTCAAGAAAATCAGGAAATTGCAAATGCCTGATGCTGCAAAACGGAAGCGCGCGGATTATATCGTCAACACGGGTACGACTTTTGGGCGAACCAGGGAGGCTGTTCGGCGTCTGACGGCTTGTCTAAGTCGCCGCGCAGGCCGATAAGAGAAGGGAGAGACTCAGAATCGATGCGCGAAATCATCTTCGACACCGAGACCACCGGGTTCGATCCTTTGAGCGGGGACAGGCTCGTCGAAATCGGATGTATAGAATTGATCAATCGGGTGCCGACGGGTCAAACCTTCCACGCTTATTATAATCCTCAGCGGTCGATGCCTTCAGCGGCTGAGGCGATTCATGGCCTTTCGGACGTGTTTCTGGCAGACAAGCCATTTTTTGGGCATGGCGTGGAGGAACTGCTCGATTTCCTGGGCGACAGTCCGCTCGTTGCGCATAATGCGAAGTTCGACTTCGGCTTCCTCAATCATGAACTGACACTGTGCGGACGGCCGGGCGTCTCGTTCGAACGGATGATCGACACTGTTGCCATGGCACGGCAACTGCATCCGGGCGCAAAGCATAGTCTGGACGCGCTCTGCACCCGCTATGGGATCGATCGGAGCCACCGCATCAGACATGGGGCCTTGCTGGACGCCGAACTGCTGGCCCAGGTCTATATAGAGATGACCGGCGGGCGGCAGATCGGGCTGGTGCTTGGCGTCGAAATCGAAACGCGCATGCAGGTTGATAGTATTGTGGTGCCGCAAATCCGGGTGATGCGCCCGCCCCGCTCGCACAGTGCGTCGGCCGAGGAACTGGCGCGGCATGCCGCCTTCGTTGCGGGTCTGGAAAAACCCCTTTGGCTGGAAGTTGCGGCCGCGGGTTGAATGGAACAGGGCCGGCTCCATTGGAGCGCTGGCCGGTTGAAGGAGAAGAAACGATGGATATTCGTGTTTCCGGGCACCAGGTCGACACGGGTGACGCGCTCAAGGTCCACGTCACCGACCGATTGCAGGCTATGGCCGAGAAATATTTTTCCCGTACCATCTCCGCCCAGGTGACGTTCGGTGTCGCACCGCACAAGGGGTTTTGCTGCGACATTATTTGCCATGTGATGCAGGGGCTGGTGCTGAAGGGTGCAGGTGAGGCGCAGGACGCCCATCTGGCCTTTGAACAAGCTGCTGACCGGATCGAAAAGCAGCTGCGCCGCTATATGCGGCGGCTGAAGGACCGGCATGGGAAGGCCTTGGCAGCCGAATCTGCCCGCGTGCCTGATGAAGGCTTCAACGGCGCCACTTACACCATCTTTCATGCTGGCGATGAGAATGATGAGGAAGCGCCCGACGCTCCCCTGATCGTCGCGGAAACGCGCACGGACATTCCCAAAACCACGGTGTCGGACGCTGTGATGATGCTTGATTTGCGCAATACCAATGCGCTGTTGTTCCTGAACAGCGGCACGAGCAACTATAATATGGTGTACCGGCGTCACGACGGGACCATCGGCTGGGTGGAACCCAGAAGCAGTTGACCTCATGCGGCCCAGCCTATATTGGCGCGGGCCTTGGATTCAGGCGCAACATTTAACCCGGTTCGGCCGTTTACCATCAACCTGCCGGGTGCAGAGTTCTTTATGTCCCATTTCGATGATATTCTGCGGCCGCAAGCGCTGAGCAGCGGCCTAAGCGTGAGTAATAAGAAACAGCTTTTCCAGCGTCTGTCGGAGATCGCGGCGGAGGCTTATGGCCTCGATGAGCAGGCCGTCTATGAACGGCTGATGGAACGCGAACGCCTTGGTTCCACCGGTTTCGGGGGCGGCGTCGCGATTCCCCACGCCAAGCTGGATGACCTTGGCAGCATGTGCGCCGTTGTTGCGCTGCTGGATGAACCCATTGCCTTCGATGCCGTGGACAATATGCCGGTCGATGTGGTCTTTGCGCTGCTTTCACCCACGGACAGCGGCGCGGAGCATTTGAAGACATTGGCTCGCGTATCGCGATATTTGCGGGACGAGCGGCATCTGGCGCGGCTTCGTGGTGCAGGATCGGATGAGGCGCTCTTTGCGCTGCTTTCCGGCAGCGAAGCGCGTGACGCGGCCTGAGGCGGAAAAGGCACCGGCGGCAGACGTTGCTGCCGGCAGCGGCGAAGCGGCGCATTTCCGCGCGCTGGAGCGGCTTTACCTTTCCGCCCCCATCAACCGTATCTTCCAGTCGCGCCTGACCATATTGGAAGCTGGCGTCAGCCGGATCGACTTCACGGTTGGAGAGGACTTCTACCATGCCGCCGGGGCCGTGCACGGGACCAGCTATTTCAAGATGCTGGACGATGCCGCCTTTTATGCAGCGAACAGCCTTGTCAGCGACCGCTTCCTGTTGACGACCGCGTTCAACCTGCTGTTCACCAAACCGCTATTGCAGGGCCCCGTAACGGCGGAAGGCCGCTGGATCAGCGGCAAAAGGCGGGTCTATGTCGCTGACGCCCGGCTGATCGACGCCGATGGTGAGGAGGTGGCCCGGGGCACGGGCACCTTCATGCGGTCGCACATTCCCTTGTCGTCCCTGCCAGGGTACGCCCCGCCGGTACATGGCTGACCGGCTGACCAGCCAGATGCTCGCCAGCGCGCTGGTGCGCCGCGCGGGGCAGGAGGGCGGCTTCGCCACGGTGGTGCGCAGGGGCGATGAAGTAGCTGGCACTATCCTCCTCAATTGTCTGGAAAAAGGCGCTGATTGCGGCCTTTGCGAACGCATGCCCGACTATGAGGGCGGGTACCGCCTGGCGCACTGCGGTCCTGCCCCTGGCGCCCCTCCGGAAGAGACGGCTCTATATCTTGAGCGGCGCGTCCGATCGGACCCCGACATCTGGATCATAGAGCTTGATATCCCGGATGCGGAACGGTTCGCCGCTGAAATAATCTGCTGACCATTGACTCAGACGGTGAGCGGAACGAAGGGCTTTTCAGCTCAACGCGCAGGTTGCCGTAGATAGTCCAAGGGGGGACACGATCGGCGAACACGCAGACGGGGGGCGACCGAACGCCAGCGGGTCGTATATTCTTTTTGTTCTTGGCGTTCAGTGGTCGACCAACCGCATGAACAAGTGGACCAATGAGTTTTCGTCTGAAGGCCGCCTCTATGGTGGCGGTCGCATTCTCCGCTGTTGCCGCGCTGGTGGCGACAGATCCCTCGCTCGCTTCTGGTATATCCGACACTGCCAGCACCATTGCAGTTTCGAGCCGCGCCCTTTCGACCGCCGATGCTCTTCCGGCCGCGTCCGCGCAAGAAACGCCTGTTTCCATCATTCACAATGCCGATGGCTCCGTTACCGTGACGCCGCGCAACGCGAATGCATCCATCGCCCAGGCTTCGCCCGCATCCTCGCTGGTAGAGCTGGTCGAAAATCAGCCTCTTCCCGAAACCCTGGACCCGGAAATGCAGTGCCTCGCGGGCACTGTTTATTTCGAATCCAAGGGCGAATCGCTCGCCGGACAGCTCGCCGTCGCCCGTGTCGTCATCAACCGCGCGCGTTCGGGGGAATTTCCCGACAGCATTTGCGGCGTGGTTCATCAGCCAAGCCAGTTTTCCTTCCTTCGCGGCGGACGCATTCCCGAGGTCAAGACCAGCAGCCGTGACTGGCGGGAGGCCGTTGCCATCGCCCAAATCGCCATGGCCGATGCCTGGAACAGCGAAGCAGAAGGCGCGCTCTATTTTCACGCCCGCCGGGTTTCGCCCGGCTGGAACCGCTCGCGCCTTGCGGCCATCGACAATCATATCTTCTATCGTTGAGCCCTGCTCTGCGTGCGCAGGGGCCCTCTTTTCACGTGATCCCCGCGCAGGCGGGGACCCAACTTTTCTCCGTTGAAGGGAAGAGGAGCGTCGTCTCTGCCTTCGCAGGGACGACGCAGTTCTGAGAAAATCTGAATCTGTGATCTGAGGTAAATCGGCTCCCCTGGATGCAGTCGAAGGCCGCTCAGCCCGTCCTGCTCGCCTCGAACAGGAACCAGGCGCGCTCTTCGGCCTGGTCGGTCCAATCATCGATCAGGCTGTCGGTGGCGTTGTCCCGCGCCTCTGAAGCGGCTTCCTTGGCCGACCGAAGAGACTCGACGAGCTTCAGATTGTCTTCCCGCAATTCCGCCAGCATGGCTTCGGGGGATACGAATTCCGCATCATTGTCCTTGATCGTCTGCCGCCGGGCGATGTCGCCGATCGAACGAAGTGTCGTATTCCCGGTCTTGCGGACCCGTTCAGCAATAAGGTCGGTGGTCGCCAGAATTTGCGTGGCCTGATCGTCCAGCATCAGGTGATAATCGCGAAAATGCGGGCCTGACACGTGCCAATGGAAATTCTTAGTTTTCAGGTACAAGGCATAGCTGTCCGCAAGGATGCCGTTCAACGCTTCGGCTACGGAGCGTGTAGCATTGCTCTTGAGGTCAGTTGGCGTCTGGAGTTCTGCGATGGACATGGTTCCTCCTGTCATTGGCTTGACGGTCACGGGCCTTGAACGGATTTGACGCTGAAAAGTGCCTTGCCCGAGCAGTTTTTGCCAACGCATATGTCCGGCAACACTGATCGACAGGGGCCATCAGAGCAAACCGAGCGCGCTCAGCGTCATTATCAGCCCTATTGTCAGGAAGAGGATCGCGGCCCCCCGCCGGATCAAGGCCAGTGGAACGTCCAGAAAGAATTGCTTGCGCATCAGCACCACCGGCGAAAGCGCCAGGAATATGCCCGCACTCGCTCCAGCGGCGGCCCATAGGGGATCGGCCGAACGTACCGTCACACCCGCAACGATGAATTGGGACTTGTCGCCAAATTCCAGAATGAACATGGCCAGAAAGGCCGTCAGGAAAGGCCCCAGTCGCCACCCCCGCACATCATTTGGCGGCTTTAGGGGAAGAAGCATGCCCGCTCCGGCGAACAGGAAGGGCAAGGCAAAGAACAATGTTCTGGCGCTTGTGCCGATCAGACTGGAGATCAGCCAGCCTCCAGCCGCTGCCAGCGCGCAGTTGAGAAGGGTCGCCACCCCGATCCCTGCCAGCACCGCCCCGTCGCTGCGGAAGCGCACGGCCAGAAGCAGGGCCAGGAGCTGAGTCTTGTCACCCATTTCGGCGAACGCGCTGGCAAGCAAGGCGATAAGCAGCGCGTCCATTGGGTAATGAGACTCCTCAGGCGCCCATGCGCAACGACATGGCGCCCAAATAGGCACTGGCGACATGCGGCCCGATGGCTTCGCAGCCCACCGCATCGCGTATCAAGTCGAGATAGGAGAGAATCATTGCCCCATGCCCATCAAATGCCAGGGCGGATTCAAGCGTGCTCGCAAGCTGTTCCACCGGTTGCAGGCCATAGACCCGGGCGATATGACGGATCGCATCCACCTGTTCGCACAATTGCGCGAGCTTCAGATGGCTGGACTGGGACGCCAGCGCATCGATGCGGTCAAGCAGGTCGGAACGTACCAGCATCATGGCATTCCTGTTCATGCCCCATGCTCCTTCTGATGTCCCCTTGAGAGAAACTATGCGCCCGAATGGTTAACGGGATGTTATTGGCGGCAGCGGGCGATGTTTTTCTCATCGCTTGACAATCCCGCCCAATTCCCGCATTGGCGCTGCCTGAATGGAGCGGCTCCGCGGCCGCTTTTATTTTTTCATGTCTTCGACCGTTTGTCTTTAAAGGGAATGGGCCATGGCCAAGCCAGCCACCGTCAAGATCCGCCTTGTCAGCACCGCCGACACCGGCTTCTTCTATGTGACGAAGAAGAATCCCCGGAATCTGACGGAAAAACTGACCTTCCGCAAATATGATCCCGTCGTGCGCAAGCATGTAGAGTTCAAGGAAGCCAAGATCAAATAATTCGGCCTGGCCGCTCCGGTGGCCTTGGCTCGCATATTGAAAATTGAAAACGGCCCGTACCGCTCAAGGCACGGGCCGTTTTGCTTGTTCCGGCGATTCGGAGACTCTTTCCTTTCCCGTCATTCCCGCAGATGCGGGAATCCATTCATCCTCAGGACGCCGGAATGAGAGGAGTAGGATCCCCGCTTGCGCGGGGACGACGGGTGAGGAAAGCGTAGGGGTTGCTGTTCAATTCCCCACGGGCTGGGCGTCCGTGCGGCGCACGACAATGGTGGAGGAGCGGGGTTGCTTCCCATTCTCAGGCCAATTGCCGGTCGGATGCTGGATGTTGATGAAGAAGTTGGTGAGATCGGGCGTATAGGCGAGGCCGGTGATCTCGCAGCCGAGCGGGCCCACCAGGAACCGTTTGGTCAGCTTGCTGGTCCGGTCGACATGGAACATCGCATTATGGCCGAAGGCCTGATCGATGCTGGTGCCGGAAACGCCGCTGTTGCCCGGCACGCTATGGTCCGTCTGCACCCAGAGGCGGCCTTGCGGATCAATGCGGATGCCGTCGGGGCTGGAATAAGTGTCGCCGTTGATGTTGCCGGTCAGATTCGCGCCGCCGCTGGCCAGTGAAGGATCGCCCGCCAGTACGAACAACTCCCAGCTAAAGGTCGTGGCCAGAGGAGAGTTCCCCGTTTCAGACCATTTAATGATATGGCCATGGCGGTTGGTGACGCGCGGGTTGGCCGCATCGGTCGTACGGCGTCCGCTATTGTTGGTGAGCGTGCAGAAAACAGCGCTGTTGTCTGGCGCGACCGTAATCCATTCCGGCCGGTCCATGACCGTACCCCCGGCGACACGGGCGGCCGCCTTGGTCTTGATGAGGACGTCTGCCTGATTATTGAAATCGATGCTCGTGGGAGCAGGCGGTGTGGTGAACTGGCTCACATCGCCCGGATCGCTTGCACCGGGTGTCAGGCCGTTCTGACCCTGGACGAGCGCGCGCCATTCTCCCGTGCCGTCGCCATTGAAGCGGGCGACATAAAGCGTGCCATGATCCAGCAGGTCCGTGTTGGCCGCGCGGTTACCGGGGTTGAAGGCGCGGTCCGCCACGAATTTGTAGATACAGCCAGGCGTGCCGTCGTCACCCATGTAAAAGGCCACACGGTTGTTGCTGTCTGCCATGAACGCCACATTTTCATGGTCGAAACGGCCGAGAGCCGTGCGTTTGGTGGGCGGAGCCAGTTCATTATAGGGGTCGATTTCGACTACCCAGCCATAGCCTTCCTCGGCCTGGGTCGTATCGAGATAATTGTCCGTCGTTTCCTCGCAGGTGAGGTAAGTTCCCCAAGGCGTGCGGCCGCTGGAGCAGTTGTTGAGCATGCCTTTGATCGTCGAGGGCAGGACGCCTGCAGCGGGTCCGCCGACATGATAGCTGTCATTGCCGGTCCAGCGCTTGTTGAAGCTGGAGCCGGATTTGACTGACCAGCTACCGTCATTTGCCTTCGCTACTTCGATCACGGAAATGCCGACGGCCGAAAGGGCGATCGCCTTCTGTTCAGCGGTGGCGGTCGCTTCGTCATAAATGCCGCCCTCGAAGAGGATATTGAAGTCCGGCAATTCATGATTGATCGCCAGCAACCCGCCCTTGTTGGGATCAACGCCGGCCAGTTCGAAATATTCCATGCCGTCATGATTGCCGCCAGCCTGTTTTTCGGTTTCGGCTGACGTCTGGAAGGAACCAGTATAGCCCGGAGCGCCCGCTTCCACGGGATCGCCCGCCTTGAACAGGACCTGCGTCGTATAGCCGCTGGGAACTGTAACTGCGTCCGTTGTGTTTGCCGGGACTGACATGAAGTTGATCGCGTAGCTCGCCGTCGTGGTTGGGGTCGGCGTGGGCGTAGGAGTCAGCGCCGTGCCTTCGTCATCGTCCCCGCACGCCGCAAGGCTCGCCATGAAAGGCAAAACGGAAAGGCCGAGCAGCCCGTTTTTCAGCAGGCGGCGGCGGTCGGGATTGGCGGCAACGATTTCCTCCAGGCTGTTGCCTGGTACAGTGATGGAAGGTTGCGCGTTGCGGCTCGCCGCCCGCGCTTCGTCAGTCAGGTGAGACATGTGTTTTGCCCCTCTATGATTGTTGACGCTCCGGCGCGGTCCCTGGCCGGAACGGTGAGCCGCCAGTGACAGGCAAGCATGACCCCATCGCGTCTTATGAGTGACTTAACGGCGAAGAGATGATGACAACTTGGCGACAGAGGGGTCTTTGCGGACGTCGAACTCCCTCACCCCTTTAGGAGGGATAAAAGCCGAAAAACCGGCTATGGCCCTATTGCTGCGCAGGCCTTTGGGCGCTCGAGGACCCCGGCGCGGTCTGAGGTTGTGTTCGATTAGGGGCGCTGCGGTTTTCGCGGCCCAGAACCTCGTCGATCCAGCGCTGATCCAGGCGCTGCGGCGCTGACGGCGCTGGTACGGGTTCTTCTTCCGCTGGTTCGTCTGTATGCGTCCCCGGCTCGGTTTCCAGCGGCATGCCGTTCTCATCGACATACATGCCATTGTCGGGCGGGCCGAAATAGGCCTCGTCATCGGGCTCAAGTTGCCATTCCGGCAGCGTTAGCTGGGTATCGAACTCCTCCACGGGACGGCGTGCCACAGCCACCCGCATGAACTGGGCAAAGGCCTGGGCGGGAGCGCGCCCACCCTGCAGACCGCCCACCCGCCGCGCATCATCCCGGCCCATCCAGACGCCGGTCGTGACTCCGCTGGAGAAGCCAAGGAACCAGCCGTCCTTGTTGCTGCTGGTCGTTCCGGTCTTGCCGGCCACCGGCCGCCCGATCTGCGCCGCGCGGCCCGTGCCGGTGTTCACCGCCGTCTGGAGAAGGTCGGTCATGCCGGCAGCGACCCAAGGGGCCACGAGAACGCGGCTGGTATCATCCTCATGCTCGTAAAGCACATCGCCGTCCGCCGTGGTTACCTTGGTGATGCCATAGGGAACCACAGCAACGCCCTTGCGGCTGACGGAGGCAAAGGCGCGGGTCATGTCCAGGAGGCGCACGTCCGACGTGCCGAGCACCATGGAAGGATGCGTGTTGATGGGCGTCGTGATGCCAAAGCGGCGGGCCATGTCGGCAATGGCCGGAAAGCCCACGTCCACGCCCATCTTGGCCGCAATGGTGTTGATCGAATAGGCAAAGGCGGTACGCACGTCGATCTGGCCATTATAGTTGCGGGAGCTGTTCCGGGGTTGCCAGCCGTTGATATCCACCGGCTCGTCCACCACGGCAGTATCGGGCGTAAAGCCGGCCTCCAGCGCCGCCAGATACACGAACAGCTTGAAGGCGGAACCGGGCTGCCGAACGGCCTGCGTCGCGCGGTTATAGTTGGACGTCACATAATCGAGGCCGCCCACCATGGCCCGGACCGCTCCGTCCCGGTCAAGCGCCACGAGCGCGCCCTGCGATCCGGCAGGCACATTGGCCTTCAGCGCATTCGCCGCGGCCCGCTGCATGCGTAGGTCGATGGTTGTCCAAACGTCCAGCGGCTCGGTCTGTTCGTCCACCATCATGTCGAGTTGCGGCAAGGCCCAGTCGGTGAAATAGCGCACGCTGTTCTGCGGGGCTTCCGGGGCCATGCTAACGTCTTCGGGACGGGCTTCGGCTGCCTGCGCCGAAGTGATGGTGCCATTTTCCACCATGACGTCCAGAACCACGCCCGCGCGCCCTACGGCGGCTTCGGCGTCAGCGGTGGGGGAATAGCGCGAGGGCGCCTTCACCAGCCCCGCGATGATTGCGGCTTCGCCAAGGCTGAGCTCGGTTCCAGGATGGCCGAAGAATTTGCGGCTGGCGGCATCCACGCCATAGGCGCCGCCGCCGAAATATACCTTGTTAAGGTAAAGCTCCAATATCTGCTGCTTGGAGAATTTCCACTCAAGCGCCAGCGCAAGCACCATTTCGCGCAGCTTGCGCCCGAAACTATAGCTGTTGTTGAGGAAGATGTTCCGGGCTACCTGCTGCGTGATGGTGGAGGCGCCCTGCATGCGGCGTCCAGTCCCGCGGTGCTCCACGGCGAACCAGGCTGCGCGGGTCATGCCGATGGGGTCAACGCCCGGATGCATGTAGTAGCGCTTGTCCTCCACCGAAACCATGGCATCCACCATGATCTTCGGGATCTGGTCATAGGGCAGCCATTTGCCGAAGCTCGGCCCCAGCGACACGATCACTGAACCGTCCGAGGCATGGACGCGGATCATCTGTCCGTTGGGCGAGGATTTCATCGCCTCATAGCTTGGCAGCGACGACATGGCGACGGCGACCGCCACCACCAGCGCCACCACACCCGCAATGCCACCAAATAATGTGATCTGGAAAAGGCGCTTCATAAACCGGCGCATCCGGCTTTGATTACCTGTGTCTTTGGAGTTGGCCATGTATGTGCCCGACTACGCGCTATCCATTTCGCCTACAAGCGCTTTACGGCTGTACAAGGGATGAACGGCGGGGATTTTCGACCAGCGCTACTTGCCGCCGTCTCGCGGCTTGAAGTCCAGTGCGGCGCTGTTCATGCAGTAACGCAGCCCATCGACGCCCGGTCCATCGGGAAAAACATGGCCCAAATGCCCTTCGCAGGAGGCACAGCGAACTTCCACCCGGCGCATGCCATGGCTGGTGTCCATATGCTCGCTCACGGCCTCCGCATCCACCGGCGCGGTAAAGCTAGGCCAGCCCGAGCCGCTGTCATATTTCTCGTCGCTGTCGAACAACTCCGTGCCGCACCCGGCGCAGAAATAGCGTCCCTCGGCCTTGTTGTCGTTATATTTTCCAGTGAAGGCCCGCTCCGTCCCCGCCTCGCGCAGGACATGATATTGCTCCGGCGTCAGGCGCGCCTTCCACTCGGCTTCGGTAAGGATCTTCTTTTCCATGGCGGTGAATATGGGCGGGTGCGCAGGCGGGATCAATATGCCTTGCGTCAGATCCTGCTCGCCTTGGCCCAAATGCCCGCAAGCGCTGGATAGGCGCTGAAAAGAGCTGCGGGTATTTTAGCGAACTCCGGCCTCGCACTCCAGGACGCAATCCCTTGCGCAACGCGCATGGGCGTCCGCAACTGCCGGGCGAAGGCTTTCTGATAGACAAGGGCCGCCGCTCCACCCCCACGCTTCCAATGGGAAGCCGCGCATTCAGCGCTTGCCAGCGCCAGCCCTATGCCTTCCCCGGCAAAGGACGCAATGACGCCAGCCTGATCGCCAAGACGAAAAATGCCTGGCTCTCCCTGCCGCGCCCGCCAGCCATAGGGAATGTGCCCGATCGCATCCACCGGCGTTGCGGAACTCATGCCCGCCAGCCGGTCTGCCAAGGCGGGGCTGGAGTCGGCAAGGCGCTGGAAGAATGCGGCTGGATCACCCCCGGCTTCTCGCAGCCGGCTTTTGCGAACCGCCATGCAGGCATTGGTCTCGCCGGTTTCATGCAACACCAGCCCCAGATAGCCGCCGGGAATAAAATGCATTTCGATATAGCCGCTCAGCTTTGTCCGAAGGTCCGGCGCTGGCGGTAGTTTCAGGCGGAGGCCCAGCATGGGGTCGGCGCCTGCCGCTGCCCGGGGGCGCTGCAGACCGCGCAGGTCATGCTTGCCCGTCGCAAGGAAGAGGCTTTCCGCTTGCAGAAGGTCACCATTGTCGAGCCGAAGTCCCTCCGGCCCGTGACTCTGGGCTGCAACGCCTTGCCTTAACTCTGCGCCCAATCGCTGAGCCTCGCCCAGCAACAGGTTGTCCAGCCGCTTTCTGGAAAGGCAAATGGCTGTCCCCGGCAAGGGAATTTCATATGACCGCCCGCTTATGAACAGCCGCAAGACAGTGACGCCATGACCGCCGAGCATCTCGCTGGAAATTCCCAGCCTTTCCAGGCGCTCAAGGGTTCGCCAGCTAAGGAAGCCGCCGCAAAGGGCATCGCCTGTTTCTTTTTGACGCTCGATGATGGTTGGCTGCGCCCCGGCGCATAGCAGGTGGATGGCGGCCGCTGCCCCGGCAGGCCCGCCCCCGATGATCAGCGGATCCGTTCGACACATAGGCGGAAGGGGAAATAGCGGCGCAGGGTGACGACGTCGGCAAGATTCACTTCTTCAAGCATTGCCCTCCACTCTGCTGGCACGAATGACCGTGCGATGCTGAGTTGCCCGTCCTCCCGCACGATCCGGTGAACAGCAAGCAGCCGGGCCAGCAGCGGAAAGCCATGATAAGCAAAGCGATGGCGGCGCAGGTCGTTCACGAACCAGCCGCGTGCCGCATGCCGTTCCATGAACAGAAGGAAGTCGAGCCGCTCATCATGGGTCATGTGGTGGGTGACAAGGCTGCTGATGATGAAATCCCAATGTTCCCCTCCTAGTCCGGCATAATCGCCGGTTCGATAGGAAATGGGCGCGCCCGCGGGATGCCGTTGCAGGGCTACGGCCTGGCTTTTGGGATTGAGGTCGATGCCCACCAGTTCGCAGGGCTGCTCGCGGCGTTTGCACCAGCGGTGGATGCGGCGCAGCATGCCGCCATCGCCAAATCCGACGTCAAGAAGCCGGAATGTCTCCCCCTTGGGAACGGCCCGCTGCAGGAAATCGAGCGTGGGCCGCGCGGAAAGCGTCGCGGCACTGACGCGGCCAAGCCCTGAAAGCACCGTGGCATAAACACTGTCCGGCAGGTCGGCCGCATCCATCTGCTCTTCTTGCAGGACCCTCTTCATGGCCGCGAGAAGCGGAAGCCTTCCGCGGCAAGGCCGGGCCCGAACGCAAGCGCCACTCCCCTCCCCCGCGCGTGCCGGTCCAGCATCCGCGCCAGGACGAACATCAATGTTGCAGAGGACATGTTGCCAAAGGCCTCGAGGACCGCCCGGCTGTCATCCAGCGCGTGGTCGCCAAGCTCCAGGCCATGGGCAACGGCGTCAAGGATAGAGCGGCCGCCGGCATGGACCGCCCAGTCCTCCACCTGATCGGACCCGAAGGGGCAGAGCGTGGCGCGGACCTCTGGTTCAGAAAGCGCGCCGGCGATGCGGCCCGGCACCTCTCCCGACAGATGCATGGAAAAGCCGTGGTCGGCGATATGCCATTGAATGAGTTCGCCACTATCCGGCAGCGTCAACGAGAAAGGTTGATCCATGCGCAACCCCTCTGGCTTCGCCGTCACCAGCGCCGCTGCTGCGCCATCGCCGAACTGCAGCGCGGCCAGCAACGCTTCGATGCTGTCATAAGGTTGAAGATGCAGGCTTGAAAGCTCAACGCATATGGCGAGCACACGCGCCTCCGGATCAGAGCGCACGATATGCCGGGCGGAGCGCAAGGCGGCAACTGCGGCATAACAGCCCATATAGCCAACCAACAGGCGCTCGACGGAAGGGGAAAGCCCCAGCCGCTGCGCGATGATCTGGTCTACACCGGGCGCAATGAAGCCGGTGCAGCTTGCCACAATGAGGTGAGAAATGGTGCCCGGCGGCTCGGGAAGATTGGCGATGGCCCTGAGCGCCAGCTCCGGCGCTGCCTGGCCGTATAGTTCCATACGGACGGATGTGGGCGGAAATGGGTCGCTGGCGTAGAAACCTCCGGGGTCAACAGGTGATCCCGTCCCACCAGGCCTTGGCAGGATCGACCAGCGGTGCGAAATGCCGGAACGCCGGGCCATTCGCCGGAACAGCATGCGCTCCACATCGCTCGCCAGCCGTTCTTCGGCCCATATAAGAAATGGCGGGTGGATGTCATTGTCCGGTACGGCGGTGCCAATGGCATTGATATGGGCGGCAGTGGCTATGGGACGGACCCTCCATATCGTTGCCGTCAATCAGGACGGCGCCTGCCCTGCTTTCACAGATGATAACTTGATGCGAGACAGAGAACAAACGGGATTTTTATGGCCATGTTCCGGTGAATATGAGCCCAAGCCAAGGTTCTATCGTCCTCTGGCGGCCTGTCTGGCGATCATCAGCAGCTCATGTTCGACCAGGACCGGCCCTGCATTGCGGCTTGTACGGGAAAGGCGCTCGGCTTCGGCCAGGCGCTGAATGACTCTGGCGATACCGTCAGCCGCCCACAGCCGGGCCTGCCGTTGCACGGCCGCCTTGTCCTTCCAGAATATGGCCTTGCCGGCTGACGCCATGGCAGCGTCCATGTCGCCGCTCCGGTCGAATTCAGCGCGGATCGACGCCAGCAGGTGCGCCCGGCGCAGCAAGGCCCAAAGCAGGCTGCCCTCACTGGTGCCAAGCTGCGCGAGGATACGCAGCTCCCGTAGCAGCTTGGGTATGTCTCCGCCCAGCACTGCGTTTACCAGCGCGCCGATATCCTCCTCGGCGGCCTCGGCGGCAAGCGCGTCAATCGCTTCATGCGTGGCCTCTGCCGGGCGATCTGGCGCGGCGTCCAGGAAAAGGGAGAGCTTCTCGATCTCGATCGCCATCAAGGTTCGGTCGCCCCCGGTCAGCTCAGCGATCCGCCTTGCAAGGTCGCTGGGGAGGCGCAGTCCCTTTTCGCGCCCGACCATGATGGCCAATTGCTCGGCATCCCGTCCTTCCGGGACATAGCTGGCGAATGTCATGACCGCCTTATGGTCGAGCGCCAATTTCAGGATCTTCGACGTATTCTTGAGCGCGCCGCCCAAGGCCACGACCGGATTGCCGGCTTGCTCTGCCTCCAGCAGGCCCTCGATTGCGCCAAGGGCATCGTCATTGGAGAGCGTCAAGCGAATCCAGCGGGCGCCGCCAAACAGAGAAATGGACGCGGCTTCATCCGCCAGACGGGCCGGATCCGTCTTCAGCGTCGGGGCGTCGAGATCGATACGTTCGGCATCCCCGCCCATCGCCTTCTCCAGGCGGGCGGCAAGGGCCTGACTTCCCGACTCGTCGGGACCATGGAGCAGGAACAGGCGAATGTCGGCGGGAGGTGCGTCCAGCGCACGCTCGATCTGGGCCCTGTTGGCCTTCACTGGCCGCCGGGGCTGCGTGCCGCGTAAAGCGCCACTCGTGAGATGATCTGGTCCGCGACGGTCTGGGCCAGCCGTTCCAAGGCGGTATTTTCCGCCGCGATGGTGGCATATTCGGAGCTGGTCACGTCAATGCCCGCATCCGAACCGGCGGTGGCATCCAGCACCACGGCATCGCGGCCCAGTTCGACTAGCTGATAACGCGCCCTCAACGTCCGCCGCTCGCGGGTTACGGCGTCGTCGGAACGCACGCCGAAACCTGAAATCTCGTCGTCCAGCTTGATCACCAGCCGGTAGCGCGGCGCCGCTCCATCGACGGCCGCCAGGCGATCGTTGAGCGCGTTACGGACAAGCCAACCCGCCTTGCCCCCAATAGGCGCGACTTCAATGTCGCGAAGAGTCTGGGCCACGGCTCCCTTCCCGCCCCCTGCATAGAGCGGACGCAAACCGCAACCCGGCAGGGCGAGGGCAATGAGGAGCAGGGGCAGAAGGCGCTTCATATGACCAGATTGACCAAACGATCCGGCACCACAATCACTTTTTTCGGCGTCGCTCCATCCAGGGTGCGGACAATCTTGGCGGAAGCCAGGGCTAGGCGCTCCAGTTCGTCCTTCGGCGTTCCTTTGGCGACGGTCAGTGTATCGCGCAGCTTGCCTTGGACCTGAATGGCCACCGTGACCTCATCGTCCACCAGCAGAGCCGGATCGACCGCCGGCCAGCGAGCATCGGCAATCAGGCCCTGTTCGCCCATATCGGCCCAGGCTTCCTCCGCCAGATGCGGCGTCATGGGGGCTACAAGCAGCGCGAGCGCGCGGATCGCATTGCTGCGTGATGCCGATGGCGCGGCCTTTTCGACGGCGTTGGCAAGCTCGTAAATCTTGGCGACCGCCTTGTTGAAGGACAGCGCCTCAATGTCCTTGGCGATGCCATCGATCGTCTGGTGAAGCTTGCGGTCAAGCGCCCTGTCCGTGCCGGCGCCCTCATCTGCCGCGGGGCCGCGCTGACCGAAGAGGCGCCACAGGCGGTTGACGAAGCGCCAGGCCCCTTCGATACCGGCCTCGGTCCAAGGCAGGTCGCGCTCGGGCGGACTGTCGCTGAGCATGAACCAGCGCACGGCGTCAGCGCCATATTGTTCGATGATCTCATCCGGGTCGACGACATTCTTCTTCGACTTGGACATCTTCTCCACGCGCCCGACCGTCGCGGGCTCGCCGGTTCCGATGACAATCACCTGATCGCCGCGCTTCTCCACCTCAGTGGGCGCAAGCCAGCGGCCATCGGGCGCCTTGTAGGTCTCATGCGTCACCATGCCCTGCGTGAAAAGGCCAGTGAAGGGTTCGGCGATGTCCAGCTTGCCGATGCGTTTCAGGGCGCGAGTCCAGAAGCGGGCGTAGAGAAGGTGAAGGATGGCATGCTCGACGCCGCCGATATATTGGCCGACCGGCATCCATTTTTCGACCGTCGCCCGGTCGAACGGCTTGTCCGAAGGCTGGCTGGCGAAGCGGATGAAGTACCAGCTCGAATCGACAAAAGTGTCGAGCGTATCGGTTTCGCGGCGCGCGGCCTTTCCGCATCGGGGGCAGTCGACATGCTTCCAGGTGGGATGGCGGTCGAGCGGATTGCCCGGAATGTCGAAACTGACATCTTCCGGCAGCTTCACCGGAAGCTGATCGCGCGGCACCCCTACGGGGCCGCAATCCTCGCAATGGATGATGGGAATCGGCGTGCCCCAATAGCGTTGGCGGGAAACACCCCAGTCGCGCAGCCGCCAGACGGTCGTGCCCTGTCCCCAGCCTTCCGCTTCGGCGCGCGCGATGACGGCTGCCTTGGCCGCCTCCACTTCCATGCCGTTGAGGAAATCGGAGTTCACCAGCTTGCCGGGGCCGGTATAGGCCTCGTCCTCAATGGACTTGTCCTCATCCCCGCTCGCAGCGACCACGCGCTCGACGGGCAGCATATATTTGCGGGCGAAGTCCAGGTCGCGCTGGTCATGTGCAGGCACGCCCATGACCGCGCCTGTGCCATAGTCCATCAGCACGAAATTGGCGACGAACAGCGGCAGCTTCCATTCGGGATTGAAAGGGTGGATGACCGACAGGCCGGTATCATAGCCCTTCTTTTCCTGCGTTTCGATGTCCGCGGCGGCCGTGCCGGACTTGCGGCACTCCTCGGCAAAGTCGGCAAGCTGCTGGTCCTGCCCGGCCAGCGCCAGGGCGATCGGATGGTCGGCCGCAATGGCAGCAAAGCTCGCGCCGAAAATGGTGTCGGGACGGGTGGAAAAGACTTCGAGCTTATCGACGCCGCTCCCGGCCGGCTCCCCTGAAGGGGAGGGAGAGATTTCGAACGAAAACTGCAAGCCCACGCTCTTGCCGATCCAGTTCTCCTGCATCAGCTTGACCTTGTCAGGCCAGTGGTCGAGCGTCTTGAGGCCCTCAAGCAGCTCATCCGCGAAGTCGGTGATTTTCAGGAACCATTGGGAAAGCTTGCGCTTTTCGACAACGGCGCCCGACCGCCAGCCGCGCCCGTCGATCACCTGCTCATTGGCGAGCACGGTCATGTCGACGGGGTCCCAGTTGACCGCCGATTCCTTACGGTAAACCAGCCCATGTTCGTAAAGGTCCAGGAACAGGGCCTGTTCGTGGCCATAATATTCCGGTTCGCAGGTCGCGAGTTCCCGGCTCCAGTCGAGGGCGAAACCCAGCTTCTTGAGCTGCTTTCGCATCGAGGCGATATTCTCGCGCGTCCAGCTTCCCGGATGGACGTTCTTTTCCATGGCGGCGTTCTCGGCCGGCATGCCGAAGGCGTCCCAGCCCATAGGGTGCAGCACTTCATGGCCGGTCATGCGGCGGAAACGCGCCAGCACGTCGCCCATGGAATAGTTGCGTACATGGCCGATATGGATGCGCCCGGACGGATAAGGAAACATCTCGAGCACATAGCTGCGCGGCTTGTCCGTCTGATCGGACGCGCGGAACGCCTGCCGCTCCTCCCAGATCTTCTGCCAGCGGGAATCGGCCTCAAGCGGGTTGAAGCGCCTTTGCATTCATTACTCCCAAAAACAGGGGCTGCCGCTTGGCGAAGCGTCAGCCGCCAATCGCGCTGCGGCGCAGGTCGCGCGCCTTGGACAGGATGATTTCCTCAAGCTTCTGGACCGTTGCAGCCTGCACCGGCGCATCGACCCAGGTGCCGCCCTGGCTGACCTGGCGGCTGGCGGCGACACGCAGCGCGTCGGCCCGAAGGTCCTGGTCCAGAATGGAAACGGTCAGCTTCATCCGCTCATTGGGGGCGGTTGGATTGGCATACCAGTCGGTGACGATGACGCCGCCATTGGAATCGGTCTGCAGCAACGGCATGAAGGACAATGTTTCCAGGCTGGCGCGCCACAAATAGCTGTTGACGCCGATGGTCGTCACCCGGGAGGCGGCAAGGTCCGCCGCCGGGCGTTCCTGCTTGGATCCGCAGGCCGCAAGAGCGGCAAGACCCGCGAGAATGATGGCGGTGCGGGCGGCCGGCGCGGCGAACTGGCGAGGCATGCGCTTTTCCTTGAAAATCTGAAGCTGTCCCGGCTTCTATAGTTGCTCCTGTGGCATGAGCAAGCCCGTCGCGTGAAGGACATTGCGGAAACCGGTCACAAGTCTGTGTACTTATTGCAACAAAGTCCTTGAAAACCGA
Organism: Rhizorhapis sp.; assembly: GCF_035276005.1. Taxonomy (NCBI): domain Bacteria; kingdom Pseudomonadati; phylum Pseudomonadota; class Alphaproteobacteria; order Sphingomonadales; family Sphingomonadaceae; genus Rhizorhapis; species Rhizorhapis sp. The sequence goes on along the minus strand of NZ_DATEMB010000037.1, from coordinate 105,127 downwards.
TTCCAGGGGTAGCGAGTCAGGCAAGAAAGATGATATAGATCAACCAAGGATAAAAATCAGCGGAGGAGTCAGCGCTCATGCGTCTGGGTCGGGGACATATGCTTTGGAGTGGAGCGGCTTTCGCCGTGGCCGCTCTTGCTTTGTCTCCTGCGCTCGGAGCGGTAGCCAGTCTGGTGCGCGCGCCGGCGGAGGCGCCCACTGTTTCGCTGCGCAAGCTGGGGGGCATCGGGTCCTTTACGCCCACCAACTCGGACCCGCGGTTGGCGGCGAGCTATGCGAAGGCTGCGCTGAACTCGGGTCATTCCTTCCGGTTCACACCGACAAGCGGTTCCATGAGCGGCACCCGGTCCGTGACCATTGCGGTACGGGCGAATGGCAGCCTGCAGGACCGGGGCATCCCCTCCATCCTTTCGATCACGCCGCTTGCCTATAATCTGGGCGTTTCGCGCGGATGGCGGAAGTTTGCGCTACCCGACTCCGTGGGTAAGCTCGAACTGCCGCCCGTGGCCATCGAGACAGGGGCCAGCAAGATCGACGGAGCCGACGGTTTCAGCTTGAGCGCCAAGCGGAAGTTCAGCACCAGCGTTCAAATGGACAGCGAGCGCCCGATTGCAACCTCGCCCCAGACTCTGGCGGGCGAGGCAGCCATTTCCGTGGATCTGGCCGGTTCCTATTCGCTGACCCGCAATCTCGACCTGAAGGCGGGCGTCCGCTACCGGGGGCCGATGAATCGCCTTGCTCCGCTGACAGACGAGCGGCAGGACAGCCAGGCAGTTTATATCGGGACTGCATTCAAGTTCTAATTTCTTGCGCATAACGCGCATTCCTCCAGCTTTCCTGAGCTTTATGGCCGGACGGCTGTTGATTACTTATGTCTGTTCGTGTCGAGCGAAGTCGAGACACATTGCGACCTCATCCAACGTCCCTCGACTTCGCTCGGGACGAACGGATCGACAAAATCATCTTTCTCTTAGGTAAAAGAGCGACAAGGCATGAACAGCGCCGACCCCTTCAATCTTCAGCGCTTCATCGATGCTCAGGCGTCGACCTACGCCAATGCGCTCGACGAGATCAGGTCAGGGCGCAAGACAAGTCATTGGATGTGGTTCATCTTCCCTCAGATCGCGGGCCTTGGTCATAGTGCGATGGCGCAGCGATATGCCATCAGTGGGCGCAAGGAGGCTGCGGCCTATCTGGCGCATCCTTTGCTAGGTGCCCGGCTCAGGGAGTGCGCGGCGGCGCTGAACCGGCTTCCCGGCGGCGACGCAGAGGCGATTTTCGGCGGCGTGGACGCGATGAAACTCAAATCGAGCCTGACCCTCTTCAATGCCGTGGGCGGCCCGGAGGAGGCTTTCGCCGCCTGCCTTGCCAAATATTATGGCGGCGTCCCCGACGCTGCCACCTTGCGCATAATGGGGTGACGCACGCGCCCGCCATGGCTAGATGAAGCCATGAGCAATGAGGTCAAACTGCACCAGAGCTGGCTCGAGCCACTCAAGGCCGAGTTCGAGAGTCCCTATATGCAGGCGCTCCGCTCATTCCTGGTAGACCAGAAGGCGAGCGGGAAACGTATCTTCCCCAAGGGCAGCGAATATTTCCGCGCGCTTGATCTGACGCCTCTTCAGGAGGTGCGCGTGGTGATATTGGGTCAGGACCCCTATCATGGGCCGGATCAGGCGCATGGGCTGTGCTTTTCGGTCCAGCATGGAGTGCGGCCACCGCCGTCGCTGGTCAATATCTACAAGGAATTGCAGAGCGATCTCGGCATTCCGCGGCCCACGCACGGCCATCTGGAACATTGGGCACGGCAAGGCGTGCTGCTGTTGAACAGCGTTCTGACGGTGGAAATGGGTCAGGCGGCCTCTCACCAAGGCAAGGGCTGGGAGCGCTTCACGGATGCGGTGATTGCGCAGGTGAACAAGCGGTCCGATCCGGTCGTCTTCATGCTGTGGGGCAGCTATGCGCAGCGCAAGGCGGCCTTTGTGGACGCGGAACGGCACCTGGTTCTGAAGGCTCCGCATCCTTCGCCCCTGTCGGCGCATAACGGCTTTTTCGGCTGCCGGCATTTCTCAAAAGCCAATGCCTTCCTTGAAAGCCGGGGAATGCAACGTATCGACTGGGCGCTGCCCGACGGGCAGGAAGGTCAGCCGCGGCTACTTGCCTAGCAACCCCCGCGCCTGGCCGGTAAGTTCCGCCAGCATCGCCGCATTGGGAGTCGCGGCGGCGCGGGCGCGCTTCACCAGCGCCTGATATTGCTCCACCCGCTTCTCCTTGTAGGCGAGCCAGTCGCTGACATGCGCGGCGATGTCCCTGCCCTTCGCCTCGCTTAGAAATTCGAGCCGCACCTGTTGCAGATCGCGTGCGACGCCGGCCACGAGCAACCGCTCCCATGGATCGGTGGGACTCATGCGGGCGGCGGTCGATTGCACCCAATCGATGCCTAGCGTCTCACCAAGTCTGGTGAACGACCGGGTGACCTCGATCTCGTCCATTTCGAGCTTGCGGGCGAGCAGCGCAAGACCCACCGCGCCATCCAGCTTGAAAAGCTCCACCGCCCGGCCGATCAGTTCTGCGGGTGCGCCGAGGGTGAGGAGATGAGCAGCGATGGCTTCTGCCCGGCGGGCATTTTCCGGCCGCAGCAGATTGTCGACCTGTTCGGCAAGCCGTCCCACGCCCTGGTGCAGCATGGCGAGTCCGGCCGCGGGCAGCGTTCCTGTAGGCAGGCTGCGAAGCAGGTCGGCAATCTGCGCCCGCATCGCCCCTGCGATTTCAGCAAACAGGCCAAGGCGCGCGCTTTCCGGCATCGCACTTTCGTCAATATCCTTCCAGAGAGCGGGAACATGGAACAGCCGCTCGGCGATGATGAAGGCAGAAGACAGGTCAGCGAGGGAACAGCCCTCCTCCTCCGCCAGCTCAAAAGGATGAACGATGCCGAGCCGGTTGACGATCCGGTTGGCGACCTCCGTAGCGATGATTTCTCGCCGCAGTTGGTGGGCCTGGATGGCGTCGGCATGCGCCGCCTGCATCGCGGGCGGGAAGGACGCCGCCAATTCGCCTGCCATGCTGGGGTCATCGGCCAAGTTATGGCGTTCAATGGCATCCTGAAGCGCCAATTTTGCCGTCGACAGCAGAACGGCCAGTTCGGGCCGGGTGAGTCCCCTGCCTTCCTGCACCCGTCGCAGCAGTTCTTCGTTGCTCCCCAGGCCCTCGACCTTTCGATCGAGGCGGCCAGTGCTCTCGAAAATCTCGATGAGCCGGACATAGGAAGGGAGGCTTGCTGTGCCCCCCGCCTCGGCAATGGAGAGGCCCAGCGCCTGCAGCCGGTTATCCTCGAGCACGATCTCGGCCACCGAATCGGTCATCAGGATCAGCAGGGCGTTGCGCTGCTCAAGGCTTAGCCGTCCCTCCCGCATTTCCCGGTTGAGCGCGATCTTGATATTGACCTCATTATCCGAACAATCGACGCCTGCGCTGTTGTCGATGAAGTCCGTGTTGATGCGGCCGCCATGGAGCGCATAGACGATCCGCCCGGCCTGGGTGACGCCAAGATTGGCACCCTCGCCGATCACATGCGCGCGCAATTGTTCGGCGTCCACCCGGACGCGATCATTGGCGGCGTCCCCCACCTCCACATGGCTTTGGGCGGCGGCTTTCACATAGGTGCCTATGCCGCCGAACCAGAGCAGATCGACCGGCGCCTTCAATATCGCGCAAATGAGCCGTGCCGGTTCGACCTCGTTATCGGGCAGATCAAGCAGGGATTTCACTTGCGGGGAAAGGACAATGCTCTTCTGGCTGCGCGAAAATACGCCGCCTCCGGCTGAAATGAGCGAGCGGTCATAATCGTCCCAGCTTGACCGGGGCAATTCGAACAGCCGCTTGCGTTCCTCCCAGCTCCTTGCCGGATTGGGCTCCGGGTCAAGGAAGATGTGCCGGTGATCAAAAGCAGCGACCAGCTTTATCGCCTTGCTGAGGAGCATCCCGTTGCCGAACACATCGCCCGACATGTCGCCGACGCCCGCGACGCGCACCGGTTCCTTCTGCACGTCGATGCCCATTTCCCGGAAGTGGCGCTGGACGCTGACCCAGGCGCCGCGGGCGGTGATGCCCATCGCCTTATGGTCATATCCCTGGCTGCCGCCGCTCGCAAAGGCGTCGCCCAGCCAGAAGTCGCGTTCCAGCGCAATGGCATTGGCAACATCCGAAAAGCTCGCCGTTCCCTTGTCCGCCGCGACGACGAAATAGGGATCGTCGCCATCATGCACGACGACGGCCTCAGGATGGATCACCTTGCCGCCCACTATATTGTCGGTCACCGACAGCAGCGTGCGGATGAAGATGCGGTAGCTTTCCGTCCCTTCCGCCAGCCAGCCGTCCCGGTCCTTGGCAGGATCGGGCAGCATCTTCGGGAAAAAGCCGCCCTTGGCCCCCGTGGGGACGATGACGGCATTCTTGACACGCTGCGCCTTCATCAGGCCCAGTATCTCCGTGCGGAAATCGTCGCGCCGGTCGGACCAGCGCAGACCGCCGCGAGCGATCGGGCCTGCGCGCAGGTGAATGCCCTCTACGCGGGGACAGTAAACCCAGATTTCGCGCCATGGCAGAGGGGGCGGAAGGCCGGGCACCTTCGCGCTGTCCATCTTGAAGGCGAGCGCTTCGGCGGCGGTGGGCGCAAAGAAATTGGTGCGGAGCGTTGCCAGGATCACCGACCGGACGAGGCGCAATATCCGGTCTTCGTCGATGGCGGTCACGCCCTCCAGCGCAAGGTCCACCGCCTTCTCGGCCTCGGCCGCCGCCCTTTCGTCCGCCTGGCCGGGATCATGCCTGAATTCGAACAGGCGGATCAGTTCGCGCGCAATGCTTGGCTCTCGCCGCAGCGCTTCCACAAAGGTCGCAAGCCCATAAGAAACGCCGGTCTGCCGCAAATAGCGGAAGATCGACCTGAGCAGGATGACGTCGCGCGGCTCCAGCGCGGCGGAGATCAAAAGCTCATTGAAGCGGTCATTCTCTGCCGCCCCCTCCAGTACCGCCGCGATTGCCTGCTGTATGGTGTCGCGCCGGACAATGACTTCGGTCGACTGAAGGCCGGACGGCAACTCCAACACGAATTTCTGGATGTGGCCAAGTTCCCCATCCCCCAGGGGAGTGGACATTTCCTCAACCACACGGAAGCCGAAATTTTCCAGCGCCGGAACGGCATCGGAAAGGATGATCGGATCCAGGCTGTACAGTTTCAGGCGGAGGCGGCTGTGGTCATCGTCCGGCTGGCGGTAGAGCCTCGCGCCCCGGCTCGTGCGTCCGGAAAGTGCCTGCATCTGCAAAATGTCGATGGCGGCTTCGTCGGGCCCCGCACCCGTCCGGTAGCTCGCCGGAAATCCCGCTGCATAGCGCGCCGCAAGGGCCGCGGCGCGGTTCTGTTCGCCAATCTCCGCCAGGCTGCTTTCGATGGCGGGCACCCAGCCCCGGACCATCTCTTCGAGCATCCGGTTGAGCTTCGTTGCATCGGGCACCCGGCCGCCCTGGCGCAAATCGAACGCATAGCGGAGGATGGCCACGCCTCCTTCCTCCAGGGCAATGGTCCAGCTCAGCAATTGGGCATTGGCCGCACGGCCCAGCATATCGGCAATGGCGACGCGGCGGCCGGTCGAAACATCGTCGCGCGGCAGCCACACGAAGGCAAAGAGGTGACGGCCAAGCGGGCTTTCGACCAGCACCATCTTCGGCCGCGGACGGTCGGACAGCGACATGGAGGTGAGCACCAGCTCTTCCAGCGACGCCTGACTGAAACTGATCAGAAGGTCGTGGGGCAAGGCGGTCATCGCGTGCGCCAAGGCCTTGCCGGCATGCCCTACCGGATCGAATCCATATTTCTCCACAAGGCCGAACAGTGCCGAGCGCAGCAGCGGAATCTTTTCGGGCGGGGCGCTCAGCGCTGAACTGGTCCAGAGGCCCGCGTGGATGGAAAGGCTGGCGACATCCTTTCCCTGCCGCACGGGCAGGATGATGAGATCGATCAGCACCCTGCGGTGAACGGGCGAAAGGCGGTTCGACTTGATGATAAGGGGGCTTGGCTTTCCCTCTTCGAACCAATTGAAGGCCGCTTCGACCGACGCAGGCGAAAGCAGCGGCTCCCCGCCTACCGTGCAAATGCCAAGAGCGGTCTCTGCCTTCCCGGATCTTGTCCGGAATTCATGACCAAGCTGGGTAAAATTGCGGTCCAGGAACCAGCGCAGCAGCGCGGCCCCCTCTACATCGTGAAGTCGGTCCGCATCCGCGCGCATCGCTTCCTGCATCCGAAGCCAATCGGTGACCGCTGCCCGCACATGATCCAGCGTGGAGCGCACATGATCGGCAAGGATACGGCGCTTCCTGGCGTCAACCCGGTCAGTCTCCAGATAAATGATCGATTCCCGGCGGGCGCCGCTGCTGTCGGGCGGCAGGATGCCGGTCAGAACGCCGTCCGCGTCTCTCACGACCGGAACCACTGGATGGATCAGCCGGTGGATGGCTATTCCCTCGGCAGAAAGGGCGGCTGCAACGGAATCCACCAGAAACGGCATGTCATCATTGATGATGGCCAGCCGCATCAGCCGCCGGCCCTTCTCCGACGTCAATGTTTCCAGAGCGACTACAGATTCGCCCGGCCGCCGCCTGCGGGCAACCTCCGCCAGGAATTTGGCGGCCTCTGTTCGCGTGCCTTCGTCGAAGCCCTCGTCTTCGCCCGGCAGCGCTCCGCCGAGCAGAGCGGCCTTCAAGGCCTGGATTACAGGGGACAATTCAGCTTCGGCAACTTTCGTGGCCATAGGGCTCATCCTGTCCGGGAGCGCCGGGCGGTGCTCCATCTTTCTTATGTGCCCTGTTATACCCGGTCCCCTTGCTGCCCCTCAACCCAAATCTGGAAACAAAGTTTCGAATTGCGGAAATTTAATTATAGGTTTTGCCGCGTCTCGACGGCCCCGGATTCCCGTTTTTCAGGCGGCGGCCTTGCGAACAACTTTCTCCGCTAGTGGCGTGTCGGCGCTGAGGGTCCCGACAATGGACAGGCTGCCGTCGGCTTCGCGGCGGCCAATCAGAACCGCCAGGCCCTCCTCGTCCGTCACCACTTCCTCAAACGGGATCGCCAAAGCCGCGCGCAGCTTCCGCCTTGCTTCATGCACCGGGTTGGCGGGTGCGGTGCGTGCCTTCTTCCTGGCCAGGCGTTCGTCCCGCACAAGACCCTTCAAGCCGCCGGGATAAGCCTCCAGATAAGCGCCGAGTGCACCGCTTTCCATTCCGGCCGCCATGGCATGGTCAAGCGCCGCCGCATATTCAGCAAGGCGCGTCTTGTCGTAGCTGACGCCAAAGATCAACTTGACCACCGGCGTCATGGGCGCGCGGGCCTGCACCTTGATTCCCGCATCCTCCAGAAGTTCCGCATAGTCTTCGGGGCAGCGCTGGGTCAGCAGGGCAAAGTCATAGGCGAGGCCAATGGCCCGATAGAGTGCGGAATGGCTGCGGTCCTCCATCGCCTGCGCCTCGCCCGCATAATCGCGGGCCAGCGCCAGCCAGTCGGCAAGCGGCGCATCGGCGTCCGGCTGAGTGAGAACAAATTCACCATCCCTTGATTCCGGCACCGGCAGCTCAGGCAATGCCGAAGGACCGTCGGCCCAGACCGGTGCGGTGGGCGTGTGTGCCGGAGCGCTGCGGAGGGCCTGGCTCACCTCCAGGACCAGCTCGTCCGTCAGGCTGCGGTCGGCAATTTCCTTCCAGCTAATAACGCCATAGACAAAGTCGATAGTATCGTCGTCGCTGGAAAAGGGCATCAATATGCCGCGATAAAGGATTTCCGCTCCCCGCTGGTTCAGGAACTCGGCCTCAAAACCGATCGGCGCGCCATTGGCGATGATCTGCAGATAATGGTCCGTAAGGCGCGAAAGCAGCGACCGGCTCGGCACGTCGGCGATATATTGAATTTCACCTTCGATCTCGCATTCCCTGCGAAGCGCCGAGCCCAGATAGGAGAGCGCCGGATTTTCGATCCCAGCGGTAAAGTCCAGCAGCACGCTATGGGGTGCGAAATCCTCGATATTGGCGGGATCCAAATCCTCGATTGACGGGAAATGCCGATCCTGCAGCAAGGACGCCCAATAATTATAGGCGCGAACATGCATGCGCCGCTCATCATCGCCGATCGCCGGCGGCGCTTCTATGGATGAAACTTCCGCTGCATAATCCAGCTCGTCCAGATGAGGGGCCATGTCGTGCCCAAGCGGATTGTCCATTGCCCGTCCAGTCGCAAAAACCCTTATTCCAGCGGCGAGTCTGGCACGGCGATGGTAAAGATCGGGTGAATCAATCTTGCGGCGCCGTTAACCTTCGATCCGCTGTACATGGGGCACAATGGCCGCTTGTCAGAAGCGTCCGACCTTGGTAAGCGCGGGCCAGGATCAGGCCGCTTTAGCTCAGCCGGTAGAGCACATCATTCGTAATGATGGGGTCGCGTGTTCGAGTCACGCAAGCGGCACCAGTATCTTTTCCCAAGAATCATCGAACTAGCCGGATCCGGTAGAAGCGGAGAAGTCCGCTCTCCAAGCGATAGTCCCCTCTCGCGAATGAGACTGGCCCCAAGCATCTGATCAGATGATCATGTCCGCCAGCATGCGGGGGGATACGATGGTGAGGGCGCTTTCGTCTCGTTTGACGATACCCCGCCGCTCCAGGGCGGATATGGCGCGGGAAGCGGTTTCGCGCGTCGTCTGGACGGTCAGGGCGAATGCGGTGAGGACCGGCGGAGGCGAAATGCGATTGGCCGTGCCCGCGAGGCGGAGCAATTCGGCATAGACCCGGCCCGCTGCCGTCAGCATGTTGCGGGCGGCCATGCGATCGAGCGCCATGTCCAACTGACGGGCGAGCAGGCGCGAGAGCCCAGCGCCAAGCGCAGCATGTTCAGTGACCAGCCCGACCAGTTCACTGCATCCCATCCGAAGCAGTTTCACGGTGCCATCCGCGATTATGTCCGCCCTGTGGCTGGTAGGCGAGGGATAGGCACCGAAAATCTCTCCGGGTCCGTGCACGGCAAGCTGGACCTTCTGCCCCTCTGCACTGAAGCATTGAATGCGGGCTCGCCCGTCCAGAACCAGCCAGCAATGGGCGCACGGCTCCCCCTGATGCGCAATATGCGCGCCATGGGCAAAATGCTGTTCCGCAAGGGCTCCGTCCAAAAGGCAGGCAATCGGCTTCGGGCATGAAAAAATCGCCGAAATAATTGCGAGTCGATCGTCTGCCTGCACAGCCCGCTTTCCGGAACGTTTCAACCCTGGCCAGAAGCAAAGCTCGCTTTGACCATTACGCCAATTAACCAATTATTGGTGCGACACCAAATGGATATGGCAAGGGTCGAAATTCCCCGGCGCTGATGCGGCACGTCTGGTTTCTGATGCGATGCGAAAAAATGAAGGCCGCGCCGCTCATCTGGCGGGGGAAGCCTTGCTCCGCTGGCTTGGCCCCTCCGTACGATGTACAGCAAATGCTGCGCCATTCCGCTGAAGCTAATGGCAGCTAATGGCGATCGCGCCGGCGCAGACTTCGACCTTTGCAATGAGAGCGGGAGAATGGCCGATTTTCGTTGCCTTCCCGCCAGAAAATATCGATGCTCGAGGCCTTATGGCCGCGAACATAAGAAATTGACACATGGCAAAGAGCATTTCCCGGCCGGTCCGTTTCATGTCCGGGCGGATGGGACAGGCCGCACCTGTCCGTAGAAAGGATCGCCTCGATCTGTTCGATCATCTCGGCGACCACTCTTTTGCCTGTTACGTCACTCTCCTGGATATTGCCCCGATTTTCCGGGACTTCACGATCAGCCGACCCGGCCAACTCCTTGCTATTTGGCATATTGCTTCCCTGTCCGGTGCGAACCCCCGGATGGCAGTGCTCGGTCTATTTTATTGCCGGTAACTCCTTCTGCCAGCCCTCGGCCCCCTCTCGAGCCATTCCGGCACCCCACATGCCGGTCTCTTGCCCGAGGCTTGCTATAAGCGGTGGTCAGGGATCACCTCAATATGGCTGAAAGCATTGCTGGCGACTCTTATGGGGTATGTCCTGCTGGTGATTCCTTGCTGGTAGTTTTGCGAGGGCACTGTTCTTTGGCCATTTCCGCCGAGTTCAGTCGCAGGCGCAATGCAATTTCCAGGCAAGCCAGGCGGACACCAGGCACATCGCCGCCACCAGCAGCAAGGCGCCGGTGATCGAGAGGCCGGCTCCTGTGGCGCTCAATATTGCGAGGGCGCCCACCGTCATCGCGCCTGAATTCACCACATTATTCGCTGCCACGGTGCGCGCGGTCTCGCTCTTGCTGACGGTGGTGGTCAGGAAGGCGTAAAGCGGCACGACGAACATGCCGCCGCTGATCGCTATGCCGAGCAGCGCGATCACCACCTGCCAGGCGCCGGAATGATCAATGAAAGTCCAGACGCTGTAGAACTGGCCTTCGGGCGCTCCGGTCCAATTCCGAGCGACGGCATAGAGATAAAGGATGAATCCCGCCATCAGGATCACTGACGCCGGGGCATATTTCGCCGACACCTTTCCCTGAAGCAAACGGTTGATCAGAACCGATCCCACCGCCACGCCGATGGAGAAGATCGCGAGGAACAGGCTCGCCACTTCCTTGCTCGCGGTAAAGACATTCTTCACCAGCGGCGGAAAGATGATGATCAGGATAGACCCGATCATCCAGAAGAAACTGATCGCGCAGATCGCCAGGAACAGGCGGGGGATGTGCATGGTGACGCTGATGAGCCGCCAGGAGGAACGCAGCACATTATGGTCGATCTGAATGGGATCGCCGACCGGTGGAGCGGGCGGTATCTGGCGTCCGCTGAAATAGCCTAGCAGGGCCACGCAGATAACGGCGATGGCCGTCGCCTCCGCATTGATCCAGCCCGCAGCGATGGTGCCCGCCAGAATGGCGAGATAGGTCCCTGCCTCCACCAGGCCCGTGCCCCCCAGCACTTCATCATCCTTCAGATGCTGGGGAAGAATCGCATATTTGATCGGGCCGAAGAAGGTCGAATGGACACCCATGGCCAGCACCGCCGCGAGCATCAGCGGGATGTTCTGCAACAGCAAGCCGCCCGCCCCCACCGCCATGATGGCAATTTCCGCCGCCTTCACGATTCGTACGATTCGCGCCTTGTCCGTGGCGTCGGCAAGCTGGCCTGAAAGGGCGGACAGCAGGAAGAAGGGCAGGATGAACAGCCCCGTCGCCAGCGCGTTGAAATTGGATTCCATGCGCGGGTCGTCATAGATCGTGTAGGTGGCAAACAGCACCATCGCGGTCTTGAACAGATTATCGTTGAAGGCGCCCAGAAACTGCGTGACGAAGATGGGCAGGAACCTTCGCTTGCCAAGAAGCCCAAGGGATGCCTGCATGAAGGGAAATTCTCGTTGTTGCCGGACGGTACGGGAGGAGCATGTAGCCTTTGTCAGCGGCCGGGCCAAGCCCCCTCATCAACATTCATCCGACGCATTTCCATTGCCCGAGAAAAGCATTATGGCGTTGGCCGAAAAGATGCTTACGCTGCCGAACATATTGACCCTTTCCCGGATACTGGCGGTGCCCCTGCTGGTCGGCCTGCTATGGTTTCCGCAGTGGGAGACGGGCTATGCCTTTGGCTTTGCGCTCTATTGCCTGATGGGCATCACCGATTATTTCGACGGCTATCTGGCGCGTGCCAATGGCACCGTATCAAAGCTTGGCATTTTCCTGGATCCGATTGCGGACAAGATCATGATCGCGGCGGTGATCCTGATGCTGGCCGCCACGCGAGACATAGCGGGGATCCATATCATCGCCGGCATCATCATCCTGCTGCGCGAAATCGCGGTGTCCGGCCTGCGGGAGTTTCTGGCCGACCTTCGCGTGTCGGTGCCGGTGTCAAAGCTCGCAAAATGGAAAACGGCATTTCAGCTGATAGCGCTTGGGGCCCTCATCCTGGCGGGCGCGCTCCCGCAATGGGAAGCCATCAAGCTTATTGGATTGGCGACGCTCTGGGCTGCCGCTATCCTGACGCTGATCACTGGATGGGACTATCTGCGGGTCGGCGTCAGGCATATGGATTGAGGGACAGTGGCCAAGCTTGACATTCTTTATTTCGCCTGGGTGCGGGAGCGGATTGGCCTTGATGCCGAAACGCTTGAACATCCCGGCCGCGACATGCGGGTCAGCGATGTGATCGCTATGCTTGCGGGCCGGGGAGGCGGCTATGCCGAGGCCTTTGCCGAACCTGCGCGATTGCGGGCAGCTCTGGACCAAGCTTTCGTGCCGCTCGACGCGCCGCTCGAGGGCGCAAGGGAACTGGCGCTCTTTCCGCCGGTGACCGGCGGATGATCTCGGTTTCCGTCCAGACCGGGGATTTCGATCCCGGCCGGGAACAGGCGGCACTGGAGGCCAGCGGCGGCGGGGCGGTGGCAAGCTTCACTGGACTGGTACGCGCTGATGGGGGGCTCGTTGAGCTTCACCTCGATCATTACCCGGCGATGACGCTGGCCCAGTTGGATGCCCTTGCGAGGGAGGCGGAGGCGCGCTGGTCATTGCTGGGAGTACGAGTGATCCATCGCGTGGGGCCATTGGTTCCGGGCGACCGCATCGTATTTGTCGCCACGGCCGCCCGGCATCGGCAGGCCGCGCTCGAAAGCTGCGCCTTTCTCATCGACTGGCTGAAGACAAGCGCCCCCTTCTGGAAACGCGAACGCTTCGCCGACGGGCGGACGAACTGGGTGGAAGCGCGGGCCGAGGATGACGAGCGCGCCGCCAGGTGGAAGGATTGAGCCGGGGCTGCTTTGGGTCGATGCCGGGAATCTAATCCTCTCCAGTGGGAGAGGATATGAAGGCTTGGCTACGTGCAGCCTAGCCGGAGTCGGTGAGGGGTTGGGCTCTATCGAGAGTGCGGAACCCTCACCCATATTCCTCTTAAGCCGCCTTGCGCCCTTCCTCCGCCGCATCCCGCAGGATTTGTGCCATCAGGCGGAATTCCTTGTCCCGGGGACTGTTCTTCCGCCAGACCAGCGCTACGTCGCGATAGGCATGTTCGGACTTCAACGGTCGGGCCGCAATGTCCGTATTGGCGAGGATGCCGTTCCGGATCGCCATCTGGGGCAGCATCGTAAGTCCAAGCCCATTATCGACCATCTGCACCAGCGTATGGAGGGAGGTGCCCATCATGGTCGCTTCGGCGCGGAGATCGGGGCGGTTGCAGGCGGCAAGCGCATGATCTTTCAGGCAATGGCCGTCCTCCAGAAGCAGCAGGCGCGTCTCATCGATCGCGTCCGGCGTTACAAATGGCGGAGGATTATGCGGATCGTCCTTGGGGAAGGCGACGAACAGCGGGTCCTGGAACAGCAGTTCGCTGTCAACGTCCCCGCAGGGAAAGGGAAGGGCGAGCAGCACGCAATCGACATGGCCGTGCCGCAGGGATTCGATTGCTGCATGGCTGGTTTCCTCCCGAAGATATAATTTCAGTTCCGGCTTTTCCTTGCGGACCTTGGGCAATAACTGCGGCAGCAGGAACGGCGCGATCGTCGGAATGACGCTCATCCGCAACTCACCGGCAAGCGGCTTTCCGGCCGCCTGCGCCATTTCGGCCAGTTCCTCGGCCTCGCGGAGGATCCTGTGGGCCTTTTCGACAATCCGGTTGCCAAAGGCGGTGAAGCGGACCACACGGCGGGTTCGCTCGACAAGCGTTATGCCGATCAGCGACTCAAGCTCTCTTATGCCCGCCGAAAGCGTCGACTGCGTCACGAAACAGGCGTCGGCGGCCCGGCCGAAATGGCCGTGTTCCTTCAGGGCGGCAAGATATTGCAATTGCTTGAAGGTCGGCATGTAGCTCGACATTTATCGGTCTCCTCGATTGGTGGGCGCGATATAATCGTTTCAATCGATAAAGCCAACCCTCCATGGGGCCCCGAAATCCGTCATTTTCTTCTGAAAGAGGCGCCGCATCTGGAAAAATCCGGTCGCTTCGACTACCTTGGCCGGATATGTCAGTCTTGAGGGGAGCGCAGATGTTGCGCAATCTTGTGGCCTATCTGGATTCGGTGAAATTGCGCGATCCCGCGCCTAGGTCCCGTTGGGAAATATTATTGTACCCGGGCGTGTGGGCACTCGCCCTCCATCGGGTGGCGCATGCGCTGTTCCATGCCCGGCTTTATTTCCTTGCCCGAGCGGTCAATCATTTTTCCCGGTTCCTGACGGCGATCGACATTCACCCGGGGGCAAGGATCGGCCGGCGCTTTTTCATCGACCACGGGTTTACGGTGATTGGTGAGACGGCGGAGATCGGCGACGATGTCACCATCTATCAATGTGTCACCCTGGGCGGGACGGACCCGGCCAATGGCGTTGCCGGAAAACGGCACCCAACGATTTCCGATGGCGCCATCATCGGTTCGGGAGCGCAGGTTCTGGGCCCCATCGTGGTTGGCCCCAGGGCGCGCGTAGGCGCCAATGCCGTGGTCACCAAGGATGTGCCCGAAGGGGCCGTCATGGTCGGCATTCCGGCGCGGCAGACGCTGGTCGACGCGCATGAATATCAACGGCATTTCGTGCCCTATGGCACGCCCTGCTCAGAGGTGTTCGACCCGGCCACGCAAAAGCTGGAAATCATGCAATGCGAGCTGGAACAGCTGCGCAAGCGGATCGCTGAACTTATGGAGGAACGCGACCGCGGCCGGTCGCGGCATGAAGGTCTGCCGGAGCGTGACAGCGCCTGATGTATAATGTGACCCCCTTTCCGACGCTGCATGGCGGGGGGATACAGACCGGGTTTGACCGGCTCGAACTGATGCGGATCATGGATCTTTATGGCCGCATGGTCGCGGCGGGCCATTGGCGGGACTATGCCCTCGACCTGGGACGCGACGCAGCGATCTTCTCCGCCTTTCGACGGACTGCCGAGCGCCCGGAATACCGGGTTGAAAAGCGGCCTGCCCTGCGCCACCGGCAGGGCATGTGGGCCCTTATCGGCGAAGCGGGCATGGTGCTTAAGCGCGGTCATGAGCTGGTGGGCGTGCTCGCTCCGCTGGAACGGCGGCTGTTAAAGCTGGTGGGCGAATAGGTTCCGCCGGTTTCAAGCGATTGATGGCGCTGAGAACATAGAACTGTCGCCCCCGCAGGCAGGGACGACGGGTTCAGCCCTTAGGTTCAATGCCGGAAATGGCGCATTCCGGTGAAGAGCATGGCAAGCCCTGCCTCATCCGCCGCTGCAATGACATCGTCATCCCGGATCGAGCCGCCAGGCTGGATGACGGCCGTGGCTCCGGCCTCTACCGCCGCGAGCAGGCCGTCGCGGAAGGGGAAGAAGGCATCGGACGCCACCGCTGATCCGATGGTGCGCGGCTCGGCCCAGCCATTGGTTTCAGCCGCCTCCTTCGCCTTTGCAGCGGCGATACGGGCGCTGTCGCGGCGGTTCATCTGTCCAGCGCCGATGCCAGCCGTTGCGCCGTCCTTGGCATAGACGATTGCGTTGGACTTCACGTGCTTTGCGACCGTCCAGGCGAACAGGCAGTCCTGCAGTTCCTGCTCGGTAGGCGCGCGCTTGGTGACGACCTTCAACTGGTCGCGTGTCACCTGGCCGTTGTCGCGGTCCTGCAAAAGGATACCGCCCGTAATGACTTTCACCTGCTGCCCCTTCCGCGCCGGGTCGGGCAGATCGCCCGTTAACAGGAGACGCAGGTTTTTCTTCTTCGCGAAGACCGCCCTCGCAGCCTCATCGGCGTCAGGGGCAGCCACGACTTCGGTGAAGATCTCGCTGATCGCTTCCGCCGTAGGGCCGTCCAGCGGGCGGTTGACGGCGATGATCCCGCCAAAGGCCGAAACGCTATCGCAGGCCAGCGCCTCGCGATAGGCCTCGATCAGCGTGTCTGCGGAGGCGACGCCGCAGGGATTGGCGTGCTTTACGATCACGACAGTCGGCGGACCGTCGCGGAACTCGCTCACCAGTTCCAGCGCTGCGTCGGCATCGTTGAGATTATTGAAGGAAAGCTCCTTGCCCTGCACCTGCTGCGCTTGCGCGATCCCCTGGGCCGCAGGACCGAATGGAAGGTAGAGCGCAGCGGCCTGATGCGGGTTTTCACCATAGCGCAGCGGCATGGCAAGGCGGCTGGCCATGGAGCGGACCGGCGGGAATTTCTGTCCCTGGTCCACATTGGCGAACCAGCTTGCGATCATGCTGTCATAGGCTGCGGTCGCTGCATAAGCCTTGGCGGCGAGCAGGCGGCGAAAATCATAGCTGGTCGCCCCGCCCTTTGCGTCCATTTCCGCGATCAATTGGGCATAGTCTGCGGGATCGGTGACGATCGCGACGCTTTCATGATTCTTGGCCGCCGAACGGACCATGGAAGGACCGCCAATGTCGATGTTCTCGATGATCTCGTCCCTGTCCGCGCCGCGGGCGACGGTCTGGGCGAACGGATAAAGGTTCACCACAACGAGGTCGATCGCGCCGATCGCATGTTCCTGCATCGAGGCGACATGTTCGGGATTGCCGCGGACCGCGAGCAAGCCGCCATGGACCTTGGGGTGCAGCGTCTTGACGCGGCCGTCCATCATTTCCGGGAAGCCGGTAAGGTCGGAAATGTCCTTCACTTGCAGGCCGGCCTCGCGCAGCGCCTTGGCGGTGCCGCCGGTCGACACCAGTTCGACGCCATGCCGCGCCAGCGCCTGGCCCAGTTCAACAAGGCCGCTCTTGTCGGACACTGACAGCAGTGCCCGGCCGATCTTCACTTCACTCATCTTTTTCCCTTTACCCGACCCTTTTCAGCAGCCAGCCAATACTTGCGCCGCCGGCCGCGGTTTCTCCGGTCACTACCAGTTGTTTCGTGGGATGAGGGCGGCCATCGCCATCGACCCACAGACTGTCCTCAATGGCGAGCGCGCCGCCTCCGCTACGGAATTGCCAGAGAGGTCCCATTTGAATTCGCAGCAGTGCGCCCTGCTTGTCCGCCGTCAGCGTCGGTTCCACATCGGGCGCCAGATGGAAGCGCACGGCAAAGCCGGTTGCGGCGTGCTTGCGGCGGCCTGACGGCAGCAGCATGTCTTCGCCCCTTACTTCGCGGCCGTCCGAGCCCATCAGCAGCAAACGGCGATGGATGAAGCCCAGCCGGCGGACATAGCCGTCATGGCTGATCTCAAGGCGGCTGCCCTGTTCCAGTTCCTGGCGTTCCAGTTCCACTTCGGTGACGCCCTTGCCGAGCGTGCCGTCGTTCAGAATCGCCGTGCTGTTGCGGTCGGCGAGGACCAGGGTGCTATGCGCCGCAGTGGTCCGCAGGCCCTGCGCCAGGTCCTCCGGGATCGTGCCCCCCGCGAGCGCGGCGCCGCCGCAGTTGACGACCAGCCTATAAGGTCCGTCGCTGATCTCCATGGCGTTGGTCGACGCGCATCCCGCGACCGCCAGATGCGATACGGGCGGGGGCGCTGCGTCCACCAGCAGGACGGTCTGTCCGGCCGAAAGCCTCTGATAGCCCCAGTCGCGCGCCTGCCGCAGGGGCCGGGTGCGCACGCCGGTAGCGGCGACCACGGCCTCGACGAGCGAATCGGAGATGGCGTTGCCGCCTTGCCAGCTCCCAAGGCCGCCATCGCCATGCGTGATGCCCAGAAGCGCGGCGACCGCGCGGGACATGGCGATCTGAATGAAGTCCGGCATGGCTTCGCGCCGCACGTCATAGACGGCCTTCAGCATGGCGAGGAGCATGACGCCGTCAAGCTGGGCCGCCGGGGAGCGCGACACGCTGCCGCCATCGGGATGGAAGGCGGTGCCGATGGTCCGCTCAAGCCCCGCCTCGCCAAAGATGCGGCGGGGTCCCCCGCCGGGGATCAGCAGCGAAGCCGTGACGATGCCGCCCCAGGCGACGAGCCGGGGAAGGCCCGCCTGCGCCTTGTCTGCGCTGCGATCGAGATGGCGCGCCGTGCGGGCGATGCAGTTCAGCACCAGGGAGCGATAGACAAGATCCGTGCTCGACAGGATGAAGGGCGCGTGCGCCGTCCAGAATAGCAGGCGCCAGCCCGCATTATCGGCGCGCCAGGCGGGTTCGCTCGGCTTTTCGGCATGCACCGCGAGCCATTTGCGCATGATCGCTTCGGCGATCGGGGCCGCCTGTTCACGGGTGGCGACGGTGGCGAGATCGCGCAGCCAGCGGAAGCTGTGAATATAGTCCAGAAAGACCGGCGCCAGCGAGGGATTAGCGAAATCCAGCGAGGCGATGGGCTGCTTCATGCCCCGGAACAGGAAATAACCCGCGCGCAGCGCCTTGCCCGCGCGGGCGTCGCCCGGAATGGGATCGTCGGGCACGGCGAGCAGCTTCAGGGGATATTTGCCCTTCAGCCGCATTGCATGAAGCGGCGTGCGCCATGTCAGCCGATAGAAATGATTGGCCATGCGCTGGGCCAGCGACACGCCCTTGTCATCCGAAAGCCGGATCAGCCTCTTGCCCTGTTCGATCCCGTCCTGGGCGAGGTCGAGGGGGGAATGGTCGTTCACCCGCCCCTCAATATCCGGATATTGCCGGCATAGGCTTCGGGGCCGCCGCGGAAAGTGGCGGTGCCCGCCACAAGCACGTCGGCGCCCGCCGCAATGGCGCGCGGCGCGGTGCTTGCGTCGATGCCGCCATCCACCTCAAGGCGAATGTCCTTCCCGGTCTTGTCGATCATCTTGCGCACGGCCTCGATCTTTCGAAGCTGGCTTTCAATGAAGCTCTGCCCTCCGAAGCCGGGATTGACGCTCATGATGAGCACCAGGTCAATGTCTTCGATGAGGTAATCCAACATTTTCGCGGGCGTGGCAGGGTTCAGCGATACACCCGCCATCTTGCCCAGCGACTTGATATGCTGGACCGTGCGATGGATATGCGGCCCAGCCTCGGGGTGCACCGTGATGATATCCGCCCCCGCCGCCGCGAAGGCGTCCAGATACAGATCGACGGGCGAAATCATTAGATGGACGTCGAAGGGTTTTTGTGTGTGCGGCCGAAGCGCCTTCACCACGGCTGGACCGATGGTGATGTTGGGCACGAAATGACCATCCATCACATCGACATGGACCCAGTCGCACCCTGCTTCGTCAATCGCGCGGATTTCCTCGCCTAGTTTGGCGAAATCGGCGGAAAGAATGGAAGGCGCAATCTTGACAGGGCTATGCATGTCAATGGGCATTAGCCACAGGCCGTAAGCTTCGCAACTGCTCTGAAGGCGATTCTGGCCAGTTGCGAGCTTTTTGGGTGGGCAAGCTGTGGATAACCTCGCTCCTGTCCGTCTCGTTCAGCTCCGCCGCAGCCGCGCAATGAAAAAGCCGTCGAGCCGCCCCTCCGCAGCGAGCATGCCGGGAAGCGTCCGGATCCAGCCCTCTGGCGTTGGGGCAATGCCCACCGGAAGCAATTCGGCCGGTGCAGCCTCCAGCGAGAACTCCCTGTTCTTTTCCAGCAGCCGCGCTACCTGTTCTTCCCCTTCCGCGCGCTCGAGCGAGCAGGTCGCATATACCAGGGTTCCGCCGGGCTTCAGCCAGCCAGCGACGCGCTGGAGCAATTCCTCCTGCAGTTCGGCAAGCTCCCCGATCTGCCGTTCGCCGATTCGATGAAGGACGTCGGGGTGACGGCGAAAAATGCCCGTGGCGCTGCATGGCGCATCCAGCAGGATGGCATCTACTGGCGCTTGGGGTTCCCACTGCCGCAGTTCGGCCTGCACGCTCTCCGCTGCAAGCCCGGTGCGGGCAAGGTTTTCGCCAAGCCTCTCCAGCCGCCTCTTGGACTGGTCGACCGCCGTTACGCGCCAGCCATGGGAGGCAAGCTGCATCGTCTTGCCCCCCGGTGCGGCGCAGAGGTCAAGCACGTGACGTCCCTCGCCCTCGCCCAAAAGGCGCGCGGGGAGGGAAGCGGCAAGGTCCTGCACCCACCAGGCGCCTTCGCCAAAGCCTGGCAGCTCCGTGATGTCAGCAGACTCTGCCAGCCGGACATGTCCGGGGAGCAGGCTGGTTCCGTTCAACCGTTCGCACCAGCTTGCCGTGTCTTCGCCTGGCTTGAGGGTGAGATCGATGGCCGGCGGGGCGGCGAGCGCGTCCCTGGCGGCCTCCACCATTGCCTCGCCCCATTGGGCGAGCCAGCGTTCGCCGACTTCCGGCAGCAGCGCCGGCCGCTCGGGAAGGCTGACTTCATTCCGCATCAAGGCGCCGAAGACCCCATGCACCAGCTTGCGCGGTCCGCCATCGACCAGCGGAAGCGCCGTCGCAATGGCGGCATGGGCAGGCGTCTTGAGCAGCAACACCTGCGCCAATGCGATCCGCAACACTGCCCTCGCCTTCGAATCGGCGGGCAGCACCCGGCGCGTGGCGCTGTCGATCAGGGCGTCAAGATCGGGCGTCCGGCGAAGCACTTCCGCCACTATGGCATGGACGAGCGCCTTGTCCGCGCGCTGCGCAAGACCTTGCGCTGCGGCATGAAGCGCCAGCTCAAGCGGTTCGCCGCGGCGAAGCACGGCATCGAGAAGTTTCAGCGCCGCACGACGTGCTGGCAGGCCGGGCGGATGAGCTGGATAACGTGACATGAGCGCCCCCTAGGGGATTTCTGAGGAGGTGCAAAGAAGACCGTATCGTTATCGAAACGATATCGGCTGTCAATGATGCCGATGTGGATCAAGTGCGCTTGACCGGCGGGGAGTCTTGCCGCGAGGGGAAGGCGCGGAAGGCACGCCCCCGCTTGACGCCGGTGCCGCCGCTATTGGCGAAGCGCCCATTTCCAGAGCCATCTGTTCCAGCGCCGCAATCCGGTTCTCGGTCGCGGGATGGGTCGAGAACAGCTCGCTCACATGTGTGGGCACGATGTAAAGTTGCGCCGCCGCCGGGTTATGCTCCGCAACCGGGTTTGGAATATGAGCAGCGCCGCCCGCGATCTTCCTGAGGGCGGAGGCAAGGGCGCGCGGATTGCCGCTGATCTCTCCGCCCGACCGGTCGGCGCTATATTCCCGAGTCCGGCTGATCGCCATCTGCACGATCATCGCGGCAAAGGGCGCAACGAGAACGGCAAGAATCCCCGCCAGTCCCGGCCCGCGATCGTCCCCGTTCCGGAAGAACAGGCCGAAATTGGCGAGCATCGATATCGCGCCTGCAATCGTCGCCACCATCGTCATGATCAGCGTGTCGCGGTTGCGGACGTGCGCGAGCTCATGCGCCATGACGCCCGCAATCTCCTCGCGGCTCAGCATGGAAAGCAGACCGGTCGTCGCAGCGACCGCCGCATTCTCCGGATTGCGACCCGTGGCAAAGGCATTGGGATGCGGGCTGTCAATGACATAGACCTTCGGCATCGGCAGGCTGGCCCGGCTCGCGAGCTGTTGCACGATGCTAAAGAATTCTGGTGCGGTGCGGCCGTCCACCTCCTGAGCATGGTGCATTTTCAGCACGATCTTGTCGGCATTCCAGAAGGTGAAGAGGTTCATCCCCGCCGCCACGAGCAGCGCGATCAGGGCCCCGCTGGGGCCGCCCAGCGTATAGCCGAGCGCCATGAACAGCGCCGTCAGCGCCGCAAGCAGCATGACCGTCTTCAGACCATTCACTTGTCAAATCTCCTTGTCGAGCCGATCATGGGCCACGCGAATGAATGTGGGATGACATTGGTCCCGCTTCAATGTGAAGGGATATAGCATGGGCAAGCGCCCCGATCATGTGAAACCGCCAGCCTATTTGTCCGAAAGCCCACCAGTGCCGGAACCGGAGCCGGTGACTGGACAGAAGGACCAACCAAAGGATTCGTCCAATCCCACCCGCTACGGCGATTGGGAGCGCAAAGGCATTGCGATAGACTTTTAACCTTCCGGCTCCATAATGTCCGTTCATATCCGTCGTCCCTGCCTGCGCAGGGGACGGCGGAATTATCGCGCCTCGACTTTCTCAGGGACGCAAAATCGCGTCACAGCCACACGCAACGCAAGCTGTTCCATTTTGAACCATTCCGTCGTATTTTACGCACGGCTTTCGGTGGTTTGTGCACCCTGCGCGAGCAGTGGGGGTGCAGGACAAGGGCGCTCATTCTAATGGTCATGGACATAAGTAGTAAACGGGCCATTCGGAGATCGCGCAATCATGCTGGAACTTAACGATGATTCCGTCGTCGGCCCTCGCGAGGATGTGGACGGAAGAGGCACCATGACCAATGTAGCGAGGAAGTTCAGGCGGCAAGAGGACCCGGTTCGTGAAGCCCAGACGCATGAAGCATTGCTTTGCGGAATCGGGCGGCTGATCTTCGCCTGGGGCAAGCTTGAGGTCCAGTTGGAACAGAAGATCGCGCAGTTGCGCCGCGCCGCGGGCGACGTTCGTTCTGCAACAGGACGGACCAAGCCGACAATGGCCAAGATGCTTTCGGAGCTTCGCGCGATTATCTCCATGCGCTGCCGCCGCGACAATGTGCAGCTGGTGGAAATTGCCGAGGTCGAGCGCGCCATCCAGCAAATCGACAAATTCCGTACCCTTGTTCTCCAGGGCTTTCAGGGCCCCGGCGACAATGGCCAGTCGGAGGAACATCCCTTCCTCTGCCGGGATGCAAAAAACAATGTCATCAGCATCAGCCTTGATGAACTGAATGGAGAGATCTCCCGCCTCGATGCCTGCAGGGAACGCTTATTGGCGCTTTAGTTTGATCTGGCGCTATTTCGGATGAGGATAAGCAGTTCCGGCGGGTAATTGCCTCCTCATTGCTTGACCTGCATTTTAGGAGCGGCAAAGGCTGCTTCCGTCTTCGGCAACGACAGCAGAAGGAAAATCGATGAACCCCAAGAGAATACGCAAGGCCGTGTTCCCCGTGGCCGGCCTTGGCACCCGTTTTTTGCCCGCAACAAAGGTGGTGCCAAAGGAGATGCTGCCGGTCGTCGACAGGCCGCTCATCCAATATGCGGTGGACGAGGCGCTGGAAGCCGGCATCGAGCAGATGATCTTTGTCACCGGGCGCGGCAAGGGGGTCATCGAAGACCATTTCGATATCGCCTATGAGCTTGAGCACACGATGAACCTGCGCGGCAAGGACCTCTCCGTTCTGGCCCCGACCCGGCTGATGCCCGGCAACGCCGCCTTCGTCCGGCAGCAGGAGCCGCTGGGGCTTGGGCATGCGGTTTGGTGCGCACGCGACATTGTGGGCGATGAGCCCTTTGCGGTCTTCCTGCCGGATGAATTCATGGTCGGTCAGCCCGGCTGCATGAAGCAGATGGTGGATGCCTATGAAAAGGTCGGCGGCAATCTGATCTGCGCGCTCGAAGTGCCGATGGACCAGACTTCAAGCTATGGCGTGCTTGATCCAGGCAAGGTGGACGGTTCGCTCACGGAGGTGAAGGGGCTCATCGAAAAACCTGCGCCCGGGACTGCGCCCTCCAACCTCATCATCGCTGGCCGCTACATCTTGCAGCCTGAAGTGATGGAGATGCTCGAAGGGCAGGAAAAGGGCGCTGGCGGGGAAATTCAGCTAACCGACGCGATGGCGGCGATGATCGGCAAGCAGTCCTTCCACGGCGTCACCTTCGACGGCCGCCGCTTCGATTGCGGATCCAAGGCGGGCTATATCGAGGCCAATTTCGCGCTCGCGCTGGAGCGGGAGGACATGCGCGATCACATCCGCGCCTTTGCCCTCAATCTGCTTGGCTAGAGGCGCTATTGGAGGTGAAAGACTGACATTCCCTCTGACCTGTTTCCGTCGTCCCTTCGCAGGGACGACGGTTCTTTTAAGCGGATAGCGGAATCGGTCTCAAAGCCGCCATCGCTTCTGCAGCTAGCTTCCGCCTTGTCCGCGAACGCTCCTCATAATATCCTCCAATCTGCGCGATTCGGGGTCGACGCAGATCATGTCCTGGGGGGCATGCTGAAATCTGGACTGAGGACGGGTTCGCCCGGCTGGTAAAATCGTTCGCCCCGCGTGCACGAGCTTGCGGGACGAACGATTTGGTTCCGCGCCGATCCTATAACGGCCGCGCCGCTCCATCTTTAAGTGGCGGTTAACCAATCCTTAGAGGATTTCCTTCACTCCCTTCAGGACAGCATTCTGTTGGGGGAATTCCCGGATGTCGCGTGCGGACAAGGCAGTGGATGTGGCGATCATAGGCGCAGGCCCGGCGGGCCTTACTGCGGCCTATCTCCTTACGAAAAAGGGCTATAGCGTCACCGTGATCGAAAAGGACCCGGCCTATGTCGGCGGGATCAGCCGCACGGTCGAATATAATGGCTTCCGCTTCGACATTGGCGGTCATCGCTTCTTTTCGAAATCCAGGGAAGTGGTCGATCTCTGGAATGAGATCCTTCCCGACGACTTCATCCAGCGTCCCCGCATGAGCCGCATCTATTATGAGGGGAAGTTCTACAGCTATCCCCTGCGCGCCTTTGAAGCGCTGCGGAACCTAGGAATTTTCAGGTCCACCCTCTGCATGCTGAGCTATCTGCGCTCGAAGCTGCGCCCCAAGCAGGATGTCCGCAGCTTTGAGGACTGGGTTGTGAACCAGTTCGGGCACAAGCTTTATTCGATCTTCTTCAAGACCTACACGGAAAAGGTCTGGGGCATGCCCTGCGATGAAATGTCGGCAGACTGGGCTGCGCAGCGGATCAAGGGGCTAAGCCTTGGCGCGGCTGTCCTCGATGGGGTGAAGCGCTCGCTCGGGCTCAACAAGAGGCCCAATGACGGCATGGCGACAAAGACCCTGCTCGAAACCTTCCGCTATCCCCGCCAAGGGCCCGGCATGATGTGGGAAGCCGCCAGGGACTTTGTGCTGAAGGGCGGGAATCAGGTGCTGATGGGCCATGCCCTGAAGCAGATGAAGCATAACGCCCGCACCGGCCGCTGGCAGGTGCAGGCGACTGCGGGCGATGGCGGCCTTGTCACCATCAACGCCGCGCATGTCATCAGCTCGGCGCCCATGCGCGAGCTTGCCGGACGCATCGATCCGCTGCCCGCCACCGTTCCGCAGGCAATGGAGCTTAAATATCGCGACTTCCTGACCGTGGCGCTTATGATTCGCTCGGACGATCTTTTCCCGGACAACTGGATCTACATCCATGACAGCAAGGTGAAGGTGGGCCGCGTCCAGAACTTCCGTAGCTGGTCGCCCGAAATGGTGCCCGATGCCGATATTGCCTGTGTGGGCCTTGAATATTTCTGCTTCGAAGGCGATGGGCTCTGGTCCTCAAGCGATGCCGATCTCATCGAGCTTGCGAAGAAGGAAATGGCGATCCTGGGGCTTTGCAACCCGGAGGATGTGGTCGGCGGCGCGGTGGTGCGTCAGGAAAAGGCCTATCCCGTCTATGACGACACTTATGCCGAAAATGTCCGGCTGATGCGGGAGGAGCTGGAGGCCAGCTATCCAACGCTCCACATGGTCGGCCGCAACGGCATGCATCGTTATAACAACCAGGACCATGCCATGATGACTGCGATGCTCACCGTCCGCAACATCGAGGCCGGCACCCGCATCTATGACATCTGGGGAGTCAATGAGGATGCCGAATATCATGAGGCAGGCGATGAAGGCGAACGCGCTGCGCTTGCCTCCGAGCGGCTTGTCCCTTCCCGGATCGAACGGGCGGCCTGAGGCATGATGATGGCTGTCCTCTCCTTGCTGCGCAACATCACCTATCTCCGCTACATCCTGTCGAGCGCGGGGGCGCTGGCGGTGGACATGAGCGTTTTCATGGCGCTTTTCCATCTGGGGCTGTTTCCGGCTGCGGCGTCGGCGCTCGGTTACATGGCCGGTATCGCGGCGCATTGGCTGCTTTCCAGCCGAGCCGTTTTTACTGACAGCGTTGCCGCTCGAGGACGGGACCGCGACCGGCAGAAGGCGCTGTTCCTTGGCTCTGCGCTTGCGGGCCTTGCCATTACGACCGCCATCGTAGGTGCGGGCGACCTGATGGGCATAGATGCCCGCCTTGCCAAGCTCGTGGCGATCGTTATCAGCTTTCAGGCGACATATCTCATGCGCAAGAAAGTCGTATTCGCCGAATGATCCGCGACAGCCAAGTGGCGCCCTGGTTCAGGCCCGCCACATTCCTGATCTGGGCCGTTTGTGCTGCCATTCTGCTTTGGCTTTCGCGGGCGCAGATAGCCGATTTGGGCTTTCGTGACCCGGACGATGCGCTCCGCCTCGTGCAGGTCCGCGACTGGATGGCGGGGCAGAGCTGGTTCGACGTCACTCAATATCGCATCAATCCGCCCGGCGGCGGGCCGATGCATTGGTCACGCCTCGTCGATGTTCCCATCGCAACGCTGCTCTGGCTGGCGACCCCGTTGCTGGGCCATGCATGGGCGGAACGGGTGGTGCTGGCGGTCTATCCTCTGCTGGTCCTCGGGCTTACCTTCCTGCTGGTCGGGGGACTGGTAAGGCGGCTTGCCGGGCCAGTGGTGGCGCTGATCGCGCTGGTGCTGCTGGCCATGACCTTTCCGCTTCTGATCCAATTCAATCCGATGCGGATCGACCATCATGGCTGGCAGATCGCCATGGCGGCCCTGGCGCTTTACGGCAGCCAGATTCCGTCGGCCCGCAAAAGCGGTATCGTGAGCGGAATTGCCGTGGCGCTGTGGCTCAACATATCGAGCGAGGCGCTGCCCTATGCAGCGCTGTTCGGGGCGCTCTATGGCCTAAAATATCTGATCGCGGCCGAACAGTGGGAGCGCCTTGCCGCCTATCTGTTGACGCTGAGCCTGGTTTCCACCGGGCTGATGTTCGGAACCCATGGCTGGGCCGAGTCGCTGCTTCCCTATTGCGACGCCATGTCACCGCCCTATGTGGTGCCCCTCTGGACGGCCACCCTGCTGTTTCTGGGGCTGAAGGCTGTCCTTCCCGGCGGCGGGATGACTGGCCGTTTCTTCACTGCGGGGCTCGCCGGAGCAGCGGCGCTGGTCCCGCTCTTTCTGATGGGCCGCCCGTGCCTTGCCGGACCTTTCGAAACGCTCGACCCATTTGTCTATCGCAACTGGTATCTCAAGATCAGCGAGGGGCTCCCGCTTTGGCGGCAAAGCCCTGAAACAGTGATGTTCAGCCTTACCGGGCCTGTTCTTGGACTTATCGGCTATGTTCTGGCGATACGGGGCGCGCGGGAAAAGGACCAAGCCCGACCTTGGCTGGAGTTGCTTATTCTCGCTCTCGGAGCCGTTGCGCTTTCAGTATTGGTTCTTCGCGCGATGGCGGTGTCGAACCTCTACATGCTCCCTGGCAATGTCTGGCTCTTCTATGCGGCGCTTGTACAGGCGCGCGCGATCGGGCGGGCAGCCCCTCGCATCGTGGCGACGGTGGCGGCTTTCGCGCTGGTCCCGGCCATGCCGACCGCCCTGCTGGCGCATATCATTGTGAACAAGGATGAGCAGGAAAAGCAGGAAAAGCCCAATTCTGCCATGGATCAGGCAGAGGCCAAATGCGTTGGCGCCGGAGGGTTACGGGGCCTTGGCGCGCTTCCAGCCTCGACCCTTTTCGCGCCGCTCGACATCGGGCCGATGTTGCTTGTCTATACCCATCACAGTGTGATCGCCACCAATCATCACCGTAACCAGCACGCCATGGCCAAGGTGCTGAAGGCGTTCATGAGCAACGCTCCTCAGGCGCGTTCCATCGTCCTGGGTACAGGGGCCGATTATCTGGTCTATTGCCATGACCGCCCGGAAATCCGGAATTATGTGAAGGATAATAAATCGGGCCTCGCTGCCCTGCTGGAGGCGGGCAAGCCGCCCGTCTGGCTGGTCCCGCTGCCGATGCGGAAGGGTGAAACGATCCGGGTTTACCGCGTCGTCCGGTAGGGCATCCGCCGACACCATGACGTCGTCCCTGCGCAGGGACGACGATTCCAACGCCGGCAACGAAATGTTACCCCAATTGCCGACCGGCGGTCTGGAACAGCATCGCTGCGCCATTCATGCAATAGCGCTTTCCCGTCGGCCCTGGCCCATCGTCGAAAACATGCCCCAGATGCCCGCCGCAGCGGCGGCAGTGCACTTCTGTCCGGGGATAGCCGATCAGATAGTCGGTGCTGGTGCGCACTGCATTGGGCAGGGGCTTCCAGAAGCTCGGCCAGCCCGTGCCGCTGTCATATTTGGCGGCGGAGGAAAAGAGCGGCAGGCGGCAGCCCGCGCAAAGGAACAATCCCTTGCGATGCTCCTTGTTAAGCGGGCTTGAAAAGGGCCGCTCGGTCGCGGCCTTGCGCAGCACGGCATATTGCTGCGAGGTCAGGCGCTTCCTCCATTCCTCGTCCGGCAGGCTGATCTCGAATTTCTCGCCAGCGACCGCCAGTGCCGGAAAGCCGCCAAGGATGGTGGTCAGGACCCCGGCGGATGCGAGGAAGCTTCTTCGTGAGATTTGCATGCGATTGTCCTGCATCGCGCGTGAAGCTCAGCCCAAAGGGAGGCCGACATCGGCATAAGAGCAGATCACATCTGAACCGGCGATGGACGGTGGCTGAGCCAGGCCCGCCAGCCTCGCTTTTCTCCATCCCCACGGCCGGATTTCAGCACCGTGCGGCGGAACAGCCTTACGCCGATGCGAATGATGATCCCTACCCACAATAGCTGCCAGCCAAGCGCCAGAAAATGCGGCCAAAGCTCTGGCGATTGGGCGGCGTGAGCAATCATGGCAAAGGGGGAGCTGAGCGGAAAGGCCGCCGCTGCAATCTCGAAAAGGCTGCCCGGTCTGCTGACTGCATAGGAGGCAAGGAAGAAGACGACCACCTGGCCCATGGTGACGGGCATGGAGAGCGTCTGCACTTCCCTGACCGTGGAAGCCTGGGCCCCGATGCTGATGAAAAGCGCGCCCAGCAACATATAGGCCATAGCGAAATAAAGTATGCCAAGAGTGATGAAGGCGGGCCATCCCACGGCGGGAGGGGGCGGTGAAGAGGACAGGCCGAATACGCCGAGATACACAAGGCCGGCGCCGCTGCCCCAGATCGCGATCCCCACAAGCGACATGCCAAGCATCGCGATCAGCTTGCCGATGAAGATCGCGTCCACCGGCACCGCTGCGGCCAGTATCTCGATGATCTTGTTGGTCTTTTCCTCGACCATATTGGACAGCACCATGCCGGCAAGCAGCATGGTGAGGAGGAACAGCAGCACCTGAGTGCCCCGGCCGGTCAACATCTGCGCCTGCTCGCGGGCGCCCCGGCTGTCCTCGACGATGTGGTTCTGCAGCCTTGTAACGGGCAGCGCTTCGCCAGCGCGGGCGGTACTGACCAGAAGGGAAAGATCGCCCTCCAGCCGCCGGACTTCCGCTTCCCGTCCGGTAAGGACGGGCCGTTCAAGCGTGCCGGAAAGCACCGCGAGCACGCTGTCCTCGCGCCTCTGCAGCATGGCCTGCGGGCTGGCGCCGGGCCCGCCTGCTTTTAGAACCGGCATGGACAATGGGCCAAGTTGTTCCATCAGCCGCGCGTTGGCGCGGTAGAGGGCCTGGACTTCCTCCGGCGCCATCAGCACTCCCACGGCGGGGCGCATACCGGCGCCTGCCATGTCGTCGCCCAATTGCCCGGCGAGCACCCCCACTATCACGGGGAACAGCGGCCCCAGCAGGAAGAAGATGAAGGCCTTGGAAAAGATCACGGCGGCAAAGTCCCGTCGCGCGATGACGAAGGCGGCTCGGAACAGCTCTCTCATTCCGCCGCCTCCCGCTCAGTCGCCTCATCCATCTCGCGGGCCGCGGCCTCGCCTGCAATGGCGACAAAGGCGTCGTGCAGCCCCGGCCGCTCGATCGCCAGCGCCTCCACGCCCGCATTGCCCTCGACCAGGGCTTTGAGCAGTGGCTCCACGCCTCCGTCCGGCATGGTGAAATGCCACACATTGCCATCCACATGGGTGTCGGGCGGCAGCACCGCGCGCCAGGAGCCATCGGTGCGCCGTGTCTCCAGCCGGACTTGCGGCCGCAGGCGGCCGCGCGCCTCCGACACGCTCCCTTCAAAGCGGACCTTGCCCTTGGCGATGATCGCGATCCGCTCGCAAAGGCGCTCTGCATGGGCGATGACATGGGTGGAAAAGATGATGGTGGCGCCTTCCGCCGCCTTGCGCTTGATCAACCGTTCGAGCTTGCCCTGGTTGATCGCGTCCAGGCCGGAAAAGGGCTCATCGAGCACGATCAGCTTCGGCTCATGCACGATGGCGCCCAATAGCTGCACCGTTTGCGCCATGCCCTTGGAAAGGGTGCGGACGGGTTTGTCCACGGCCTCGCCAAGATCATGCTCCTCCATCAAAGCGCGGGCACGTTTGCGCCCTTCCGCCAGCGGCAGGCCGCGCAGCGCCCCCATGAAAGCGATCGCGTCATGGGCCTTCATGGATGGATAAAGGCCGCGTTCCTCAGGCAGATAGCCGACCTGCCGCACCATCTTCAGCGGCTTCTTCTCGCCGAGCAGCGATCGTTCGCCCGCGTCGGGATCTATAATGCCGAGCAGAATGCGGATCGTTGTCGTCTTGCCCGCGCCATTGGGGCCGAGTATGCCGTAGATGCTGCCTCCGGGCACAGCGATGTCGACGCCATCCACCGCCCGGAAGGAGCCGAAATCCTTGACAAGCCCATGCGCTTCAACGGCATAGGGCGAATGCATGTGCCCTGTCATCGAGGGCAGGATAGTCGCGGCTTATGACAACACAAGGCGAAAATATTGCAGAGCGCATCAAGGCGCAGGCCGTTTCGCTCGGCTTTGCCGCCTGTGGAATTGCGCGCGCCGATGCCGCGCCGCGCACCGCCGACCGGCTGGCGCAATGGCTTTCGGAGGGGTGCCATGGCGACATGATCTGGATGGAGGAACGCGCCGGGCAGCGCGGGGCCCCGCAGGCGCTGTGGCCGGAGGTTCGCTCTGTCATCATGCTCGGCATGAGCTATGCGCCCTCGCGCGATCCGCTGGCGCTTGAAAGAGCATGCGATATCGGCCGAATATCCAGCTATGCCCAGGGACAGGATTATCATGATGTGGTGAAGAAGGGGCTGAAGGCGCTCGCCCGCTGGCTGGTGGAAGAAGCGGGCGGTGAGCTCAAGGTCTTTGTCGATACAGCGCCGGTCATGGAAAAGCCGCTGGCAGAAGCTGCGGGTCTAGGCTGGCAGGGCAAGCACAGCAATCTGGTCAGCCGCGACCATGGGAGCTGGCTGTTCCTTGGAGCCATCTACACGACGCTGGAGCTTCAGACGGACAGGCAGGGACAGGACCGCTGCGGTAGCTGCGACGCCTGCCAGCGCGCCTGCCCCACCAATGCCTTTCCGGCCCCCTATCGCGTCGATGCGCGGCGTTGCATTTCTTACCTCACGATCGAGCACAAGGGGATCATCCCGGAAGAATTTCGTGCCGCCATCGGCAATCGCATCTACGGCTGCGACGATTGCCTGGCGGTCTGCCCCTGGAACAAGTTCGCGAGCAGTGCAGCCGTGAACAAGGCGTTTCTTGCCCGCGCGGAACTGGTGGCGCCGAAGCTTGCCGACATCCTTGACCTTGACGATGCCGCCTTCCGGACAGTGTTCGCCGGATCTCCAATCAAGCGCATCGGCCGGAACCGGATGGTCCGCAATGCCGCCATCGCCGCAGGAAACAGCGGCAATGGCGCCTATCGGGAACAGCTTGAGCGGCTCGCCAGCGATGACAGCGATGTGGTTCGCGACTCCGCGCTCTGGGCGCTGCAGCGGCTGAGCGATGGATAAGGATTCCCGCTTAGGCGTCCACTTCTGCCGCTGTTGTCATGGAAACATCCCAAAAAAACAGCCATCCTGCATGATTGGAAGTTGAAACTGCCCTCCGGCGCGTGAATGATTGCTCCAAAGGAGAGAAGGAATGCAGCATATCTACCCGGTGCCGCAGGAGTGGCGCGAGCGCACCAAGATGGACTTCGACAGTTATAGCCGCAACTATGCCCGTTCGCTGTCGGACCCGGACGGCTTCTGGCTCGAGCAGTCTTCTCGCCTGGCCTGGGTAAAGGCACCGGGCGTGGCGAGCGAGAGCAGCTTCGATCAGGCGGATTTCGGCGTTCGCTGGTTTGCGGACGGAGAGCTGAATGTCTCCGCCAATTGCCTGGACCGGCATCTGGCGGAGCGCGGCGATGACATCGCGCTCATCTGGGAGCCGGACGACCCCAAGGAAGATCCGCGACGCTTCAGCTATCGCCAGCTCCATGCCGAGGTTTGCCGCTTTGCCAATGTGCTGAGGGGCGAGGGGGTAAGGAAGGGCGACCGGGTGACGCTTTACCTTCCGATGATCCCGGAGGCGGTGTTCGCAATGCTGGCTTGTGCAAGGCTTGGGGCGATCCACTCCATCGTGTTCGGCGGCTTCTCGCCCGATGCGCTCGCGGGACGGATCACCGACTGCGACAGCAAATATCTGATCACCGCCGACGAAGGCCGGCGTGGCGGCAAGGCGGTGCCGCTGAAGGCGAATGCGGATGCCGCGGCAAAGCTCGTCACCTGCCTTCAGAAGATGATCGTGGTCAAGGCGACCGGCGGCACCGTTGCCATGCAGGAGGGGCGCGACCATTGGTATCATGACCTGGCGGCGGGCGTCGGCGCGGACTGCCCGGCAGAGCCCATGAATGCCGAGGACCCGCTCTTCATCCTCTATACCTCGGGTTCGACCGGCAAGCCCAAGGGGGTGCTACACACGTCGGGGGGCTATCTGCTCTGGGCGAGCCTGACGCACGAGCTCTGCTTCGACCACAGGCGGGGTGAGATCTTCTGGTGCGCGGCGGATGTCGGCTGGGTGACCGGCCACAGCTATATTGTCTATGGCCCGCTCGCCAATGGCGCGACGACGCTCATGTATGAAGGCGTGCCCAACTGGCCCTCCCCCAGCCGCATCTGGGAAGTAGTGGACCGGCATCAGGTGAACACGATCTTCACCGCGCCCACCGTGCTGCGCGCGCTGATGCGCGAGGGCGATGAGCATGTGACGCGCACCTCCCGCAAGAGCCTTCGCCTTCTGGGCACGGTCGGCGAGCCGATCAATCCAGAGGCCTGGCGCTGGTATCATGAGGTGCCGGGGGAAGGCCGTTGCCCGATCATCGACACCTGGTGGCAGACGGAGACGGGCGGCGCAATGATCGCTCCCTTGCCCGGCGCCACGGATTTGAAGCCCGGCAGCGCGACAAGGCCGCTCTTTGGTGTCGAGCCGCAGATCGTCGATGGCGAGGGCAAGGTGCTGGAAGGGGCATGCGAAGGCAATCTGGTGATCGCGAGTAGCTGGCCAGGGCAGATGCGCACGGTCTATGGCGATCATGACCGGTTCTTCCAGACCTATTTCAGTACTTTCCCGGGGAAATATTTCACCGGCGACGGCGCGCGCCGGGACGAGGACGGCTATTACTGGATCACCGGGCGGGTCGACGACGTCATCAATGTCTCAGGCCACCGCATGGGTACGGCCGAGGTGGAAAGCGCGCTGGTCCTCCATGCCAAGGTGGCCGAGGCCGCCGTGGTCGGCATGCCGCACGAGATCAAGGGGCAGGGCATCTACGCTTATGTGACCTTGAACGCGGACGAGGAGCCGACGGAGGAGCTGCGCAAGGAACTCGTCCAATGGGTGCGGCTGGAGATCGGACCTATCGCCACGCCCGACGCCATCCAGTTCACCCCAGCGCTTCCCAAGACCAGAAGCGGCAAGATCATGCGCCGCATCCTGCGCAAGATCGCAGAGGGCGATGTCTCGTCGCTTGGCGATACCTCCACGCTTGCCGATCCTGGCGTGGTGGAGAGCCTTGTCGCCAACCGGGTGGGGGTGACCTGCTGATTCATGTTGGCGTCATTCCCGCGAAAGTGGGAATCCATCTACCTGCGCGAAATCACCCGGTTAGCCTAGGAGATGGATCCCCGCCTTTGCGGGGATGACGGCAAAAGGATTTTACGCACCATTTCGGGCCAGAGGCATAGCATCATGGCCGCGCTCGCCCGGTCTTCAGGGCACCAGCACTGTATCCACCGCATGCGGCAGCGTGTCGGGATAGTCGAGCGTGTAGTGCAGCCCCCGGCTTTCCTTGCGGCGCAAGGCCGACCGGACGATCAGCCGCGCCACCTCCAGCAGGTTGCGCAGCTCGATCAGGTCGGGCGTCACGCGGAAATTGCCGTAATATTCATCCACTTCCTGGGCGAGCAGGCTGACGCGGTGCAGCGCGCGTTCCAGCCGTTTGGTAGTCCGCACAATGCCGACATAGTCCCACATGAACCGGCGGATTTCGCGCCAATTATGCTGGACGATGACCTCTTCGTCACTGTCCGTCACGCGGCTTTCGTCCCATGGCCGGATGGGAGGGGGCGGCGGCAGCTCGTCCCAGTTGGCATGGATATGCCGCGCCGCCGCCTCGCCGAAGACGAAGCATTCCAGCAGGCTGTTGGACGCAAGGCGGTTGGCGCCGTGCAGCCCGCTTTCGGTCACTTCGCCCGCGGCGTAAAGACCCGGCAGGTCCGTCCGGCCATCAAGATCGATTATGACCCCGCCGCATGTATAATGTTGCGCCGGAACGACAGGAATCGGTTCCTTCGTTATG
This sequence comes from Rhizorhapis sp., assembly GCF_035276005.1. Taxonomy (NCBI): domain Bacteria; kingdom Pseudomonadati; phylum Pseudomonadota; class Alphaproteobacteria; order Sphingomonadales; family Sphingomonadaceae; genus Rhizorhapis; species Rhizorhapis sp. The sequence goes on along the minus strand of NZ_DATEMB010000037.1, from coordinate 70,651 downwards.
TCGATGCCCAGTGCCAGCAGCCGGGCATGGATGGTCGGGAAATGTTCCTTTATGAACCCGGCCGGCTTGTGGCTGATGTCAAGATGGACATAATCAAGCCCGAGCCGCTTGATTTCATGGTCGATCGCACGGGCGACTACGTCGCGGGGCGCCAGTTCGCCCCGTTTGTCGAACCGATCCATGAAGCGCTTGCCGCCGCCGGGAGCGCCTGGAGGCAGTTTCAAAAGCCCGCCCTCGCCCCGCATCGCTTCCGTAATGAGGAAGTTTTTCACCTCCAGATTATAGAGGCATGTCGGGTGGAACTGGTTCATTTCCATGTTCGATACGCGGCACCCCGCACGCCATGCCATGGCGATGCCATCGCCGGTGGCTCCCCTGGGCGCTGTGGAGAAGAGATAGGTGCGTCCCGCGCCGCCGGTCGCCAAAATGGTCGCGCGCCCCAACAGCGCGTCGACCCGGTTGGCTGCGCGGTTGAAGGCATAGACGCCCCAGACATGGCCATCGCCTGAAAATTTCTCTCCATGGCGGCTGGTGACGAGGTCAATGGCCACCATGTCCGACATCAGCGTAATGTTGGGATTGGCCTCGGCCGCGCGCACCAGCGCGTCCTGTACCGCAGCGCCGGTGGCGTCATCGACATGAACAATGCGCCGGTGGCTGTGCCCGCCTTCCCTGGTCAGATGCCAGCGCTCGCCGAAATCCTGGCCGGCATTGAAGGGTACGCCGAGCTCCGCCAGCCGCTCTATGGCTGCGGGCGCATTGGTGACGACAAACTCGACAGTCTCCCGCTTGTTGAGCCCCGCGCCTGCGACCATCGTGTCATCAACATGACTTTCAAATGTGTCACCAGCATCGAGCACAGCAGCGATTCCGCCTTGCGCCCAGTTGGTAGAGCCGCCGTTGATCGCCCCCTTGGCGAGGACAAGCACCTTCTTGTCCTGCGCCAGGTTGATTGCGGCCGTAAGACCCGCGGCGCCCGAACCAATGACGACGACATCGAAAATCTGCGTGGGCATACTCTCTATCTTATCCGTTCGTCCCGGGCGAAGTTAAGGGACGTGCATTAAGCGCCAAGCCAGCGTGCCTCGACTTCGCCCGGCACGAATGGGAAGAGAACTAGGCCGCTGACCGGGTCAGGTGGAGGAATACGTCCTCCAGGTCGGGCTCCCGTGTCGACACATCGACAATGCCGAGCCCGCCCTTCTGCACCGCCGCCAGTACTTCCCCGGCATTGGCCTTGTTCTTCATATAGGTGATGGTGAGCACTCGGCCCGCCGTCAATTCTATCTTCTCGAAGCAGGAATGCATCGGCACTTCGTCCAGATCGCGGTCAACGGTCACCTCAACCACCTTTTCCTGCGCCATGTTCACCAGTTCGCGGGTCGGCTTGTTGGCGATGAGGCGGCCATGATTGATGATCGCGATGCGGTCACATAATTCCTCGGCTTCTTCCAGATAATGGGTGGTGAGCACAATGGTGACGCCCTGCTGGTTAAGCCGTTGCACATAGGCCCAAAGCTGTTGCCGGAGTTCAATGTCCACGCCCGCCGTGGGTTCGTCCAGCACGAGGATCGGCGGCGAATGCACCATCGCCTTCGCCACCAGCAGCCGCCGTTTCATGCCGCCCGATAGGGTCCTGGCATAGGCATGCGCCTTATCCTCCAGATGGACCGCCCGCAGCAGTTCCCAGGTTTTTCGCCGGTCCTTCGGCACTCCATAGAAGCCCGCCTGGTTCTCCAGCGTCTCAAAAGGGGTGAAGAAGGGATCGAACACGATTTCCTGCGGCACGATGCCAATGCTGTTCTTGGCGTTGCGCGGGTTCGTCATGATGTCGAAACCCCAGATGCGCGCTGACCCGCCGGTCTTGTTGACCATGCCCGACAGAATGTTGATCAACGTGGACTTCCCCGCGCCATTGGGACCCAGCAGGCCGAAGATCTGCCCGCGCGGCACATTGAAAGTGACATTGTCGAGCGCCTGCTTGCCGCCGGCGTAGATTTTGGACAGGCCATCGATTTCGATGGCGTTCTGGGTGAAAGCGCCTTGAGTCATGCGGGGGTAATAGCGCCCGGAAACCGAAGGGGCAAAGGAAGTCTGAGCAAGGTGTGAGGGCACCGCCAGAATGCACATGCCCTGAACGTGCGAAAGCCCCCATCCTCTGCAAAGGATGGGGACTCGCGCGGACACCCCTTTCGGGGATAAGGAGGGCTCCCGGGGTCGTTGGGGACAAAAGGCGCCCCGGGAGCCATTTGATCGGCTAAAGGTGGACCAATACCTTCAACGATCAAGTCTGTTCTTTTTATCGGTCAGCCAAGCCTTAGCGGATCAGCTGCAGCACGCCCTGCTGGCTCTGGTTCGCCTGAGCGAGCATTGCGGTGGAAGCCTGGCTCAGAATCTGGGACTTCGCCATCTGGGTGGTTTCAGAGGAGAAATCGACGTCCTCGATCCGCGAACGCGCTTCGGTCAGGTTGGTGGCCTGCGAGGTCAGGTTGGTGATGGCCGAAGACAGACGGTTTTGAACGGCACCCAGTTTTGCACGGCCTTCGTTGATCGTGTTGAGGGCAGTGTCCAGCTTCGCCAGAGCATCCACAGCGTTTGCCTGAGTTTCAAGGCTGATCGAACCGCCGCCAACGCCGGGGCCGCCGGCTGCCGTGGGCGTGCCCGCATTGGGAACACCAGCCGTTACGGTGTTGTCAGCGCCGTCGCCGATGTCGAGGATGGCGGCGTTCACGTCGGTGAGATTGATGGCGATGGTCTGACCGGAACCCGAACCCGCCTGGATGGTGATGGAACTGGTGCTGCCGTCGGTCAGCTTCACGCCGTTGAACGAGGTGTTGTTGGCGATGTCATCGACCTGCTTGAGCAGTTCGGTTGCTTCGAGCTGGATCGATTCCCGGTCGGTGTTGGACAATGTGCCGTTCGATGCCTGCACGGCCAGTTCGCGAACGCGCTGAACGAGATTGGAAATTTCGCCCATGGCGGCGTCGGCGGTCTGTGCCAGCGAGATGCCGTCATTCGCGTTACGGACAGCCTGTTCCATGCCCTTGATCTGGGAGGTCATCTTGCTGGAGATTGCAAGGCCGGCGGCATCGTCGGCGGCGCCGTTGATACGCTTACCGGTGGAGAGGCGCTCCATCGATTTCTGAAGACCCATGGAGGCCTGCGAGGTTGCAGTGCCCGCACGGATTGCGGCGACATTCGTACCAATAACAGTCATATTCGTCTTCCTTCTTCATGGTATGATGTCCCCGCAAAGTTTGGCGCCGGACCGAGTTAAGGCCCGGCGCCGGATCTTATATTATTGAAGCAGTTTCAGTACGCCCTGCTGGCTCTGATTGGCCTGAGCCAGCATGGCAGTCGACGCCTGGCTGAGGATCTGCGCCTTTGCGAGCAGCGTCGTCTCAGCCGAGAAGTCGACGTCTTCAATCCGCGACCTGGCTTCCGTCAGGTTGGTCAACGTGGACTGGAGATTGTTTACAGCCGATTCCAGCCGGTTCTGAACGGCGCCCAGATTGGCTCGGCTGGCGTTTATGGTATCGAGCGCCGTGTCGAGCTTGGTCAGGGCATCGGCGGCGAAGGCCTGGGTTTCAAGGCTGATGCCGGCGGCCGTGACAGTACCGTCAGCGGCACCTGCTGCGGACTGGTCGGTCAGATTCAGGATAGCAGCATTGGCGTCGGTCAGATTGATGGTGATCGTCTGGCCGGAGCTTGCGCCCGACTGAATGGTGATGGCGGCCTGTGAACCATCGGTCAGCTTCACACCATTGAACGATGTGTTGTTGGCGATGTCGTCGATCTGGGCGATCAACTGGCTGGCTTCTGCCTGGGTCGATTCCCGGTCGGTGTCGGACACCGTGCCGTTCGAGGTCTGGACGGCCAGTTCCCGCAGGCGCTGGACCAGGTTGCTGATCTCGCCCAGGGCGCTGTCGGCGGTCTGAGCAAGCGAGATGCCGTCATTGGCATTGCGGATAGCCACCGCCATGCCCTTGATCTGGGAGGTCATCTTGCTGGAAATGGCAAGGCCAGCAGCATCGTCGGACGCATTGTTGATGCGCTTGCCGGTGGACAGGCGCTCAAGCGACATGGCCAGCGATTTTTCCGCACGGTTGGCGGCGGCAGACGATCGCATGGCTGTGACATTGGTTCCGATAACTGTCATTTCAAATTTCCTTCCGCGCTAAGTTTTGAGACCCAAATGTGAATTGCAGTTCGTCGGTCTCGAAGGGGCATAACGGCGGGGCGCCGGACAACTTTAAGCCGGGTGTCAAAAAAATGCCGGGGTTGGCGAGGTCCGTCAAAAATTTGACGCGCGCGCGTCGGCCGCATGACATGCGCGTAAAGGGTGGGAAAAAATTTCCTACTATCAGTGGCTTACAAAGCCTCAGAGTTTGGCATGCTTGTTGCTTTAATCCTCTTCGTCAATCTTGCTGGCGGGGGTCGCCGGTTGGCCTTGCGCGGGGGCGCAAGGGAAATTGTGGGGGGCTTTGAAATGCAGCATGTTGAGCTGAGCGCGAGACTCAATGAGCAGATCCCGACCTTGGCGCCTTGGCTAAGGGGGGCCTGTTTCGACCTGTCCATCCTGGCGGAAACACCCCGTCCAGACCGGAATGCGCTTCGCCTGCTGACGCCTGAAGAGATTGGCGGGGCCACGCACAGGGACATATTGGTCGAATGGCGTGAGGGCCAGCCGGAGCTGGTGCGCGCCCGATCCGGCATGCCCGCGCGGATAGCTTTCGGCTTCGCGGACGCGGCGCTGGGTCATGCGCTGGTTGCTGAGCTTGTGCGGCCCGCCTGGCAACCGGCGGTTGGCGAGCCGAACAGCGCGCGCATGCTGCACCTCGCCGCCCGCATTGCCCAGAGCGACGCCACGGTCCTCATTCAGGGCAATACCGGCACCGGCAAGGAAGGGATGGCGCGCTTCGTCCATGCCAGCAGCGGACGGGCGGCGAAGGATTTCATCGCCGTCAATTGCGCCGCGCTCCCCGAAACCATGATGGAGGCCATGCTCTTCGGCCACCGCAAGGGCGCCTTCACGGGCGCTTCGGCATCATCCGACGGCCTGTTCCAGGCTGCCGACGGCGGCACGCTGTTCCTTGATGAAATCGCCGAACTGCCGCTCGCCCTGCAGGCGAAGCTGCTCCGCGCGCTTCAGGAGGGAGAGGTCCTGCCCGTCGGGGCGACCCATCCAGTGCCCGTGGATGTGCGGATCATCGCAGCGGGAAACCGGGACCTTGCTGCCCTGTGCGAGGAGGGGCGGTTCCGTCCGGACCTTTATTGGCGTCTCAACGTGATGGCGCTCAATTTGAAGCCCTTGGCGGAACGACGCCAGGATGTAAGAGCGATTGCAGCGGCTCTCCTGCTTCGGCAGCAGCCAAATGACGCCGGCTTCGTCTGGCCGACCAACCGGGCGCTCGAAAAGCTGATGGCGCATAGCTGGCCGGGCAATGCCCGTGAGCTTGGCAATGTGCTGCAGCGCGCGCTGGTGCTTCGCGAAGGCGACCGGATCGAAGCCGAGGATCTCCAGATTGCATCCGCGGCGCCCCTGGCAGCGCCGACAGTGGCGCCTGTCATGGTGCCGGCCGAACCATCGCCGGTGCGGCAATCGGCCACGCTGCACGACATCGCCCGCGCCTCCATGCTGGACCGGATCAGGGCGGTTCTGGACGAGGTGGATGGCCACCGCGCCCGCGCCGCCCAGCGGCTCGGCATTTCCGAACGCACGCTTCGCTATCGCCTCGCCGAGATGCGCGAGCTGGCGGCGGCCTGACGGGGGAGTTGAGGCATGACGGTCATCAACACCAACAGCGTGATGGCGATGCGGGCGGCCATCCTTCAGCAGAATGCGGCGCTGCGCGAAGCGTCTTCCGCCGCCGATGTGGTCTCCTCGCCCCTGTCCGGGACAACGCGCGCGGGTTCGGCCAATTTCGGCACGGCCATGAAATCGGCGCTGAGCGAGGTCAATGCGCTCCAGAACCAATCTTCCGAAGCCGCCGCCGCCTATGAGCGCGGCGAGACCACCGACATTGCAGCGGTGATGCTCGCCAAGCAGCAGGCGTCGATCGGCTTTGAAGCGACGCTGCAGGTCAGGAACAAGCTCCTGTCTGCTTACAAAGACATCATGAGCATGCCGGTGTAATATGAGTGAGACCAGCCTGACCATAGACAATCCGCCTGCGCCGTCCCTGGCGCGCAATCTTCCCTCCCGGTCGATCCAGGGGAACAAGGGCGGTTTTGACGACGTGCGCCTCCGTTTCCAGCAATTCCTCGGTCAGCCTGCCGTGGCGCGCAGCCTGCCGATGGTCGGCCTGATTGCCGTTGTGGCGCTGGCGGCGCTCGCATGGCTGGCCCTCCGCGAACCGCCGCAGCGCGACCTGTTCCGGGGGCTCCCCGACAGCGACAAGGCTGCTGTGGCCGAAGCGCTGGGGGCATCGGGCATAGCCTTCGACCTTGATGATGCCACGGGCGCGCTCACTGTTTCCGAAGATGATTATCACAAGGCGAAGATGACGCTCGCCGCCGAAGGCTTGCCCAAGAGCGCGCCCGATGGCGACAGCCTCATCAATTCCCTTCCCATGGGCGCAAGCCGCGCTGTCGAAGGCGAAAAGCTCCGCGCGGCGAGGGAAATGGACCTCGCCCGGACGATCGAGGCCATTGACGCGGTGCAGAGCGCCCGCGTTCACCTGGCCTTGGAGCAGCCCAGCATCTTCCTGCGCGACAAGAGCAAGCCTGCCGCTTCCGTGATGCTGCGCCTGGCCGATGGCCGCGCCCTGTCGGATGCGCAAGTGCAGGCGATCGTTCACCTCGTCGCCTCGTCCGTGCCGGGATTGTCCCCCGACGATGTGTCGGTGGTCGACCAGAATGGGCGCCTCCTGTCCAATCCCGGCGATGCGGGCGGTTCGGCGGAGACCGACCGGCAAATCGCCGTCCAGGGACGGGTGGAGGAGCGTTACCGTCAGGCGGTGATCGCGCTGCTGACCCCAATTCTTGGCGCTGGCAATTTCAGCACTGAAGTCCATGCCGAACTTGATTTTTCGGAAAGCCAGGCCACCAGGGAAACTTTCCCTTCCGAGGAAAGCCGAGTGAAGTCCGAACAGGGTAGCTGGACATCCGACAAGGGTGAGCCGCCGGCCTATGGCATTCCCGGCGCGCTGGCGAACCAGGCCCCTCCCGCCGCGGTTCCGGGGGCGCAACCTGCCGATCCCGCCGCAACCGCCACGCCGGGCGCGCAGGCGGCGAAGACGGCTGAAAATTATGTGCGCAACTTCGAGCTCGGCCGTGAGGTGTCCGTCACCCGCAATGCGCTTGGGACGGTCAAGCGGCTGTCCGTCGCCGTGGCGCTGCGCAACCCGGAAACCGGCAAGCCACGGAGCGCGCAGGAAATTGCCGCTCTGGAAGCGCTCGTGAAGGGCGCGGTCGGCTTTGATCAGGCGCGCGGCGATATTGTGGCGCTGACCGCCCGCAAATTTGCGGCAACAGGCGAAGAAGGGGCGGTCGCAAGCTGGTATGAAGCAAGCTGGGTGTCGATGCTGGTGCGCAACCTCTCTGCCCTGCTTGTGGCGCTTGCCCTCATCTTCGGCATTGGCCGCCCGCTCATGAAACGTCTGGCGGGCCGGAGAGAAACCGAGGGGGCGCTTTCGGCAAACCAGAGCGCCTCCCTTGGAGCAGAGATATCGCAGGAAATAAGCCGTGCCGCTGCCGCCGATCCAAGCCGTCCGGTCACACTCGACATGATCTCTTCGACCCAAAGCTATGCCGAGCGCGCGGCGCTCATCCGCAATTTCGTGAAGCAGGATCCCGATCGCGCCGCCCTGGTGGTGCGCGACCTGCTGCGGGACTCAAACCGCAAGGAGGCCGTGAATGCCTGAGGCAGCGCTGATGAAACGATCCATGACGGGCAGCGCCGCCGCCGCCGTCCTCCTGATGCTGTTCGAGGAAGATGAAGCGGCGCAGATCCTGTCCCGGCTTGAGCCCGAAGAGGTCCGGCAGCTTGGCAACGCCATGTATGACGTCGCCGATGTCGCAGTGGAGGAGGTCGATGCCGCGCTCGACCAGTTCGTCAGCAAGGCGAAGAGCCGCACGACCGTCGGCTATGGCGCGGAAGAGCATATCCGCGCCATGATGCACAAGGCGCTTGGGCCCGACCGTGCCGACAATATGCTGGCGAGGATCACGCCGCCGCAGCGCTCCAACAAGCTGGAGATGCTGAAGTGGATGGAGCCGAAGGAGATCGCCCAGGCCATTGAGAATGAGCATCCGCAGATCATGGCGCTGGTCCTTGCCCATCTGGATGCACCGGCCGCTGCTGATGTGTTGCAGCTCCTGCCGCTCGATATGCAGGACGACATTGTTTACCGCATCGCGACGCTTGGTCCTGTAACGGCCGAGGCGCTGGACGATCTGGAAGCGCTGTTGATGCGGCGCGGAACGAAGACGGCGACCAGCACGGCTTCGCAACGGGGTGGCACGACCGAGGCGGCCGCGATCATGAATAACGTGCGCAAGGTCAACGAACAGCGCATCATCAAGCAGATCGGGAAGCGCGACAAGGCGATCGCCCAGACCATCGAAGAGGAAATGTTCGTCTTCGACAACCTCATCGAAATGGACGACAAGAATCTGGGCGCGCTGCTCCGCACCGTCGACAACGCCGTGCTGGTCGTGGCGCTGAAGGGCTGCAACGAGCTGCTGAAGGCAAAGATCTTCGGCTGCATGTCGAGCCGCGCCGCGCAGGCCGTTCAGGACGAAATCGAGGATCGCGGACCGATCCGCCTTGCCGATGTGATCGACGCGCAGAAGCAGATCATCGCCGCCGCCCGCCGCATGGCGGAATCGGGCGCCATCATGCTTGGCAGCAAGGGAGGCGAGGACTTTGTCTAATATCTGGCAAGGCGTCGAGGCGCAGGCCGCCCGCTTTGGAAGCTGGACCGAAATGTCCGCGCAGGACAATTTCCGTCCTCTCTATGGCCTGGATGCAGAGGGCTTCACCCCGCTCGGCACTTCCTTTTTCGAAGGCAGCGAACAAGCAGCCGAGGAAGGCCCCTCGCTGGAGCAAATGACCGCTGACGCCTTTGCTCAGGGCTTTGAGGAAGGGGTAAAGGCGGCGCGCGCCGAATTGGAGGCGGACCGCGCTGCGCATCTTCGTCTGGCTTTGGCGCTTGAACAATTGCAGCCCCAATCCAGCGGCGCACTGTCGGCGCTCCTGTCCACCGCCGTGCTCCGCCTCGTGCGCCAGATTGCGGGCGAGGTGGAGGTGGATGCGGACCTGCTGGAAAAGCGCTGCCTCGCCATTGCCGAATGCATAGAGGAGGAGGTCGGGCAGCCCGCCCTTTACCTCCATCCCGGCGATGTTGAGTTGATGGCATCCAGGAACCTGCCGGTGCGGCTGCTCCCGGACGAAGAGATGCTGCGCGGATCGGTGCGGCTGGAGACTTCCGACGGATGGGTCGAGGATGGCCCGGAAATCCGCCTCTCGCGGCTGCAGGGCCTGCTCGACGACATGACGGGCCGCTCATGATCGGCGCAGTGCTCAAACAGGCTGAAACCCTGCTCGAAACCATGCAGGTTGCTCATGCAGGTCCGCGCCATGTGGGGCGGCTTGTGGCGCATGATGGTGGCATGCTGGAGGTCACGGGTTTCAACCGGCCAATCGGGGCAGGGGCTCGCGTGATCGCAGCGGATGGCACCGTGGCAAGGGCCGAGGTTGTCGGGTTTCGTGGCAATCGCGCCTTGCTGGTGCCGCTCGACCTTGATGCGCCGCATGAAAGCGGCGCCCGGGTGGAACCGGACAGCGCCGCCAATATGGTGCAGGTCGGCGACGGCCTCATGGGCCGGGTGATCGATGCCATGGGCATGCCATTGGACCGCAAGGGACCGATCATGGCCAATGCCTATTGGCCGCTCGCCGGGGTCAAGGGTAATGTGCTTGACCGGGGGCGGGTGACCGAGCCCTTCGATCTTGGCGTCCGTGCGGTGAATGCGCTGCTGACGGCGGGGCGTGGCCAGCGCATTGCGATTATCGCAGGTTCGGGCGTTGGCAAGTCCGTGCTCATGGGCCAGATGATCGCGGGCGCGGAAGCAGATGTGGTGGTCGTGGGTCTCATCGGAGAGCGCGGCCGCGAGGTCAGCGACTTCCTGGAGACCAAGCTTGAAGGCATGATCCGGTCGAAAAGCATCGTTGTCGCGGTGCCCGCCGATCATCCGCCGGTGCTTCGCCTGCGTGCCGCCGCCCGCGCCACGGCGATCGCGGAATATTACCGGGCGCGGGGCAAGAAGGTGCTGCTCCTCATCGACAGCCTGACGCGCTGCGCCCATGCCCAGCGCGAAATTGGCCTGGCGCTTGGCGAGCCGCCCGCGATGAAGGGCTATCCGCCATCCGCCCTCTCGCTGATCCCGCGCCTTGTCGAGCGTGCTGGCGTGGACAGCCGGTCGGGTGGATCGATCACGGCGCTCTACACGGTGCTGGCCGATGGCGACGATACCGATGACCCCATCGTCGATGCCGCGCGCGCCATCGTGGACGGCCATATCGTCCTGTCCCGCCAGCTTTCGGAACAAAGCATCTTTCCCGCCATCGACATCGGCAAGTCGCTGAGCCGCGTCATGGCCGACGTGGTGACGGACGAGCACCGCCGTGCCGCCTCAGCCTTCCGGCGCCTCTGGGCGGCCTATGAGGAAAATCGCGACCTCATTCTGATGGGGGCGTATCGCCCGGGCAATGACGCCGTCATTGATGAAGCAGTTGCGCGGCGGCCTGAACTGCTCGACTTCATCCGGCAGGATGCCAAGAGCCAGATTGGCTTCGATGCCAGCACGAGTGCGCTGCAGCAGGCGTTCGGCGCATGAAGGGCGTGATCGCAAAGCGGGAGCGGGTGGCGCGGGCGCGCCGGGTGCAGCATCTGCTCGCCACGGTTGAAACCGCGCGGGCGCAGAATGAAGCGCAGGTGCTCGAGGACAATGCCCGGCGCGTCAGCAGCGTTCGCGCGGAACTCTATGCGACCGGCAAGTTCACCATGGGCGCGCAGCTTGCCGCGCACCGGGAACTGGCAGGAAGGCTGGAGCAGGCGGGGCGGCAGCTCGACGGCGCGATCTATGACGCGCACAAGCGCGTGGAGCAGCGCGAAACCGAACTGCGGCTCGCCAATCGCGACAAGGAAATTGCCGAAAGGCTGAAGGACAAGGCGGCTCGCAGCCATGCCGAGCAGATGGAGGCCCGGCTGCAATCGCTGCCGCGCTACAGGCGGACCGCCTCGCTGGGAGATGTTTGATGATGGCCAATATGCCGACGCTCGAAAAGATCGCTGGAGAACCCCTCAAGGGAAAGAACAAGGCGGCGCCTTCGGACGAAGCGGGCGCCGATTTCCTGGCGCTGTTGGCGGGGCTGGACGCTGGCAGGGCGGATGCGCCTGGTCAGGCGGTGGCGGTGACGCACCGGCCCGCTTTCGTCACGGAAATGCTCCAACAGCGCCTCGGCGCGAACGGAGCGGCTGACGGCAGCGAAGATGAGAGGGTCGCATCCATTTTACCCGAGGCTGGGGAAGATGCCGCAGCGGAAGCATCCGTGCTCGCCAGCAAGGCTCCGGCGGCGAATATCTTGATGGGGCTTGAGAAGCTGAAAGAACGGCCGCTGGAAGAGATGCCGAATGCGTCTGAGGACCAGGACAAGCCCGCCAAATTGGCTCAGTCCCCATCCGTCCCGCCGCAAATGGCCCTGACCGTCGCTGAGCAGCCGAAAAACGCGAAGGCTGACACTGCTGTTGCCAAGGAGCAGGAGGAGGTTTCTGCTGCGGGTGGCGAGGATCAAGACAAGGTAGAAGCCGTCAAGAATCCCGCTCTTCCGGTGCTGCCCGGCGGAAATATGCCGGCGGCGGCACCAGCGAGCGGAGCTGAACGGAAGGGCGAGAAGCCGCCGCCAGGCGCTTTGGCACTGAGCAACTCTCTTGCCGCAACGCCAAAGGCCCTGCCCGAATGGGCGGCGCAGCCGGCACAACTCCATGCCGCGATTGCCAAGCGGGATCCTGTTGCGGCTGAGGCAGGTCAGGAAACGGCGCTGGCTGAACCGGTATCCGCCCGGCCCGCCCGCAGCCGGCAAGCATTGGCGCTGGAACTGGTGGCGGCGTCATTTGGCAGAAACAATGCTGCTGAGGCGCCCGCGTCTGCCGAGAAGGCTGATGCTGCGGCGCCCCTTCTGCCGGGTGTAGCTCATCTGAGGGCAGTGGACGCTCCGCCGCCCCTGACGGCCAGCCCCGCTGGGCCTTTCATTGACGCTGCGGGTCCGCTGGCTCAGGCCATTCCCGCCGCTGACACGGCTGCAATCCTTGGCGAGCAGGTGATCGACATGGGCGTCGATGGCCAATGGATCGACCGGATGGCGCGGGAAATCGCGGATGTGGCCGCCGGAACCGGGCGGGCCAGCTTCACGCTCAATCCTGAAAATCTGGGCAAGCTGCAGGTCGAAATCCTGCAAAAGGATGAGGGTGCCAATGTCCGCCTGCTCGCCGCAACGGATGCGGCAGCGGCGGCGCTTCATCAGGGGCGGCAGCACCTCCAGCAGGATGCGCGTCTGCAAGCTGTCCGAATTGTTGATGTGCAGGTGGAACGCCAGAACGTGGAGCGCGGCAGCGACAGCAGCCTTTCGGCTCGCGCCCAGTCATCCGGGCAGGAAATGACGGGGCAGCAGGGACAATCGCAGCCCTTCCTTAAAAAACCGGCGGTTCAGGCCGTATCTTCAAGGGTCACCGGACAGGAACAGGACCAGATGGCGAGTGAGCGCGCACGGAGTCAGCACGCCCGCTATGCCTGAGCGGGAGATATGAAGTGAGCGATGAAAAAGCGCCCAGGAAAAAGGGCAAGGGTAAGCTGGCCATCATTGTGGTGCTGGTGCTCCTTTTGGGAGCGGCAGGCGCGGCGGGCGGCTTCTTTGCAGCGGGCATGCTGGGCGGCACGGCTCATGCGGAAACCGAAGATCCGAACAGGCCAAAGCTGGTGCTGAAGGGAGAGGCCGCGGAGCCCGCCAAGGAAGGCGAGAAGGCGGAACCGGTCATCGGCACCGTTGACGGGGATGGCTCCAGTCCCAAGGACGCGGCCAATTATCAGGCGACCTATTATCAGATCGAAACGCCCTTCACCTCGAACCTGAAGGACAGCGGCTCCTTTGCGCAAATCTCATTGGCGATTGCGACCTATTATGACAGCCGCCTGATCGAGAATATCAAGCAGCATGAAATCGCCGTCCGTTCGAGCGTTCTGATGCATATTGCCGACCAGGACGAACTGGAGCTTTCCACTCCGCAGGGCAAAGAAGCGCTGCAGAAGGAGCTGAAGGGCGCGATTAACAAAATTCTGGTGGAAAAAACGGGGTTTGGGGGTGTTGATAACGTTTATTTTACCAATTTCGTTATTCAATGAACTCGCGCGGGCACCCGCCCGCGGGGGGCCAAGCATATATGAATGACGTAGTAGCGTATAAATTCGGGCAATCCGAACCGCAGCCGCCTGTCGTGCTGTCGGGCATGGACCGAATCGGCGAACGGATGGTGCGCCGGATTCGCGTGCTGCTGGAACCGATGCTTGGGGTGAAGCCGCAGGTAAGCTGCGAGCAGGTCTCGGTTTTCCGCTTTTCCGATTGGTCGCTCTTCGTTCCCGATTTCGTCAGCCTTAGCATGTACCGGCTGCACCCGTTGAAGGGTGCGGCCCTTTTGCGCATCGATGCAGACATGATCGCTTCGCTGGTGGACAGCTTCTATGGCGGCACCGGCGCGCGCATGCCCTTCAACCGCAAGGAATTCACGCCTACCGAGGAACGGATGCTGGGCAAGTTCACCGGCAGCCTTGTCGAAAAGCTGGTCGAGTCCTGGGCAGAGACCCATGCGGTCGACGCGACGCTGATCGGGCGGGAAACCAGCATCAATTATGTGACGGTCGCGGGCGATGACGAGCAGGTCGTGGTGCAGCGCTTTGACGTCACGCTTGGCCGCGAAGACGTCTGGCCCATTGAATTCGTCTATCCGCTGGCGGCGTTGCGCGGAATTGAATCGCTGATGGGCACAAAGGTTCATGACGAACTGAGGATCAGCGATCCCGCCTGGCGCGAACGGCTGGGGCGGCAGGTGAGCCATGTCAGCTTTCCTGCGCGCAGCATCCTGGCCCGGCCCAGCCTGTCGCTGTCGCAACTGATGCAGCTTGAACCGGGCGATGTCATCCCGGTGCAGATAAATCGCAGCTTGCCCCTACTTGTGGGAAACAAGGTTTTCGCGCATGGAACCATCGGGGAGAAGGAGGGGCGCGCTGCCTTCATGATCGAAAAATTAGCTGAAGGGACCGAATGATGAGTGACATGAGCGACGCGCCGCGGATCGAAGATGCGATCGGCACGCTGCCGGGCAGCCGCAATTTCCGCCTTCTCGCGGATATTCCCGTACGCATGTCGGTGGAGGTGGGATCCACTTCGCTGAAGCTTGCCGAAGTGATGGACCTTGCCGAAGGCAGCGTGGTCGAACTTGACCGCCAGGCCGACGAACTGCTCGACATCATGGTCAACGGCACCCTTATCGCCAAGGGCGAAGTGGTGACGGTCAATGGCCGCTATGGCATCCGCATTGTGGAGGTCGCAACCGCAGAGGCGCGCATGGCCGGAGTGGAACGGCGCGCCTGATGTTCTGGTATTTCGTGAAGCTTCTGATCCTGCTGCCGCTGGTCGGCGGCATGGCCTTCGGGGCGCTCTGGCTCTGGCGCAAATATCAGCCCGGCATGATGCTGGGCCAGCAGGACCGGGCGGTGAAGCTGATCGACGCCATTCCGATGGGCACATTCGGAAAGCTTGCCGTGGTGGAATTCGAAGGGAAGCGCTTCCTGCTTTCCGTCACCCGCGGCCGGATCGACAAGATCGCGGAAAGCGGCGATGAGGGGTAAGGAAGGTTTGTTCTTCCCTTCTTCCGTCGTCCCTGCGCAGGCAGGGACCCCGCTTTTCTTCCTTCGGCGCCGGAAAAGGCAGATGGATTCCCGCCTTCGCGGGAATGACGGTAAGAAGGGATGGGCGCTGCTACTGATCGCCCTTGGTCTCTTCCTTGCTGTCCTCCTCGCCACTCCCGCCCTTGCTCAGACGGCCGCTCCCGACAGTTCGGGCGCGCTGACGCGGGCCCTTGGCGACGTCTCGGGCGATGGCCGTCCCCTGTCGCTAAGCCTTCAAATCCTCATATTGATGAGCCTGCTGACGGTGCTGCCGTCGCTCATCCTGATGATGACCAGTTTTACGCGAATCATCATCGTGCTTTCGCTGCTGCGCCAGGCGTTGGGCTTGCAGCAGACGCCGCCCAATCAGGTGCTGGTGGGCCTGGCGCTTTTCCTTTCGCTTTTCGTCATGCGTCCTTCGGTCGATGCCATCAACAACCAGGCGATGGACCCCTATGGCGCAGGCCAGATCTCCATCGAGGAAGCGATCTCGCGCTCGGGCAATGTGCTGCATGGCTTCATGGCGCGGCAGACGCGGGAAACCGACCTGAAGCTGTTCTCCGACCTTGCGGAAGCCAAGCCATTTGCCAGCACCAAGGATATCCCCTTTTCGATATTGCTACCCGCCTTCGTCACCAGTGAGCTGAAGACGGCCTTTCAGATCGGCTTCCTCATCTTCCTGCCGTTCCTGATCATTGACCTGATTGTCGCCTCCACCTTGATGGCGCTTGGCATGATGATGCTTTCCCCGACGATCATCTCGATGCCGTTCAAGCTCTTGCTGTTCGTGCTGGTTGACGGCTGGGCGCTGACGATGGGATCGCTTGCGGGGTCGTTCGCGACATGAGTTGGGCGGAATAGCTGATGGAAAATTCCGACTTCTTTATCGGCATCGCACAGCAAGCGCTCTACATCACCGCGCTCGCAACCGCGCCGATCCTGATCCCGGCACTGCTGGCCGGTGTAATACTCGGCATGATCCAGGCGGCGACCTCCATCAATGAAGCTACGTTGAGCTTCGTGCCGAAGCTGATCGTCGTCGCACTCATGCTGGCATTGTTCGGCGGATCGATCATGATCCTTGTGGCCGATTTTACACGCGAAATATTCAGCCGGATACCGGAACTGCTCCAATGATCGCGCCGGGCCTTGCCGGAGCGGAGGCGCAGCTCTGGCTGTGGCTCATTGCGATGGTGCGGCCGGGCGCTGCATTTCTTGCCGCCCCCATCTATGGCACGCGCTCGGTTCCGGTTCAGCTCCGTCTCATCCTGTCGCTTGCGCTCGGCATGGCGGCCCTGAACAGCGTCACCATCACCATGCCCGAAGGCGGCATTGCCACTTTCCAGGGCATATTGCTCGTTGCCGGGGAAGTCCTGGCGGGTCTCGCAATGGGCTTTGCGCTGCAGATCGGTTATTCCGCCGCCTTTGTCGCGGGTGAGGTCATAAGCAACGCCATGGGTCTTGGTTTTGCCAGCATGTCCGATCCGCAAAGCGGACAGTCCAGCCCGGTCGTCGGCACCTTCCTCTCCGTGCTCGCGACTTTCCTGCTGCTGGCCATGGACGGCCATCTGATGCTGATCACCTTCATAGTGAAAAGCTATGAGGCGCTTCCCCCCGGCGTCATGATTTCCAATGATGCGATCTACAGCCTGGTGATGTTCGGCGGGACCCTGTTCGGGGCGGGCCTGACCATTGCCCTGCCGGTCGGTTTCGCGCTCATCCTCATCCAGATCGTAATGGCGATGCTTGCTCGTTCGGCTCCATCGCTCAACCTTTTCTCGGTCGGGATGCCCGCTGCGATTATCTGCGGCTTGATCCTGCTTACCATGGCCGCGCCCGTGATGAGCGATGCCATTACCGACGCCCTGCGCCTCGGCCTCGACCAAGCCCAGTCCATAGCGGAGGGGAGCGGTGGCTGAAGGATCGGGCGGCGGCGAAAAGACCGAGAAACCGACACCGAAGCGGCTGCGCGACGCCGCTCAGAAGGGTGATGTTCTTCAATCGAAGGAGCTTGCGACCGCATTGGTGGTGATGGCCGGCATGGCATGGATCGCCATAGCGGGTCCCGCCATTGTTGAGGCCATGGCGCACATGCTGACCGAGGGATTGCGTTTCAGCGCCAGGGACGTGCTCAATTTCACCCCAGCCGCGCGGGCCTATGAACTGCTCGGCCTCGTCGTCATGCCGGTTGGCGGGATCATGGCGGCTACGCTGATCGCCGCAATCGCCGCACCCGCCATGCTGGGATCGCTGGGCTTCCGCTCCAGCGCCTTTGCCCCCAAGCCGGAAAAGCTCAATCCGCTCAATGGCCTGAAGCGTATGTTCGGCATGCAGGGGCTGATCGAGCTTGCCAAGTCGATCGCAAAGGTCGTGCTGCTGGGTGCGGTCGGCTTCTGGGTCATCTGGGACCGGCTGGAGGCGATCGTGCACATGGGTCAATCCGGCATCCAGCCCGCGCTGGTGGAGTTGGGCAGTCTGTTCGTCATCGCCTGCCTCATCATGGCGGGCGCCCTGTTCCTGATCGCGGGCATCGACATTCCAGCCCAGATCCTCCAGCGCTCCAAACGCCTCAACATGTCGAAGCAGGAACTGAAGGAAGAGCATAAGGAAACCGAAGGCTCGCCGGAACTGAAGGGCGCCGTCCGCCGCCGCCAATATGAGCTGCTCAACCGGTCCGCGCGAAAGGCGATCGGCGAGGCGTCGGTGGTGGTCACCAATCCGACGCATTTCTCGGTGGCTTTGCGTTACCGTTTGGGGGAAGACAGCGTTCCGCTGGTGGTGGCGCGCGGCCGGGGCGACACTGCGCTAGCGATCAGGGAGCTTGCCAAGGAAAAGGGCGTGCCGCTGATGGAATATCCGGAACTCGCCCGCGCCATCTATTACACGTCGCAGGCGGGGCAGGCGATCAATGAGCAGCTCTATATGGCCGTGGCAACCGTTCTGGCCTTTGTCTTCCGAGTGGAAAGCAAGATGGCGAGCGAAAGCGACCGGCCGCAGATCATAGTGCCTGGCGACCTCCGCTTCGACGCGGATGGGCGCAAGATGAACTGAAAAAACTTAGCCCCTCAAAAAAATTCCTAAACTTTTGTCGCGCCGATCCGTCCTGGCGTTACGGGGCAGAATTTTAGGATTGGCCAATGAACGATTTTCTCGCCCGCAGCAGTATTCAGTCCTCTCCCCGGTTGGAGAGGGCCAGCATAGCGGTGTCCGAAGCGCAGGCATCGGGCCAAATGGCATCCGGCCGGGATGGCAAGAGAGCCAACGCCGCCCTTCCCGAAGGCGATGTCGATCAACAGCTTTCCAGTGCGGCAGAGGTGGCGGAGGCGCAGGCCAAGATTGCAGCGCTTCTGTCGGAGATCGATGGCGTGGACAGCGGCGCACCGCTCGATGCCGATGCGCTGGAGGCGCAGATCATGGCCCTGCTGCCCCGGCCCACCATTATCGTTCCACTGCCTCCGGCAAGCCGGGACGTGGTCGAACGGGCCGTTCAGATTGCGGAAACCATCCGCGCCTCCGCCATGCTTGCCCTTGCCGCGCAGGCGAATGTGGAAAGCGGCCTTGCAGGGGGATCGCTGGCTTAGCGCTTCCCCTAAAGTTCTTCCCGGTGTCGCCGTTCTATTTCCTTGAAGGGACAAGGCATGGTTACAAGCGTTTCATCAGGCATCACCTCGGCGCTCGGGCTTGGCTATGGCATTGACAGCGCCAGCATCGTGAGCGGCCTTGTGTCTGCCGTGCGAGATCCCAAGAACCAAGTGCTTTCCGCGCGTGAATCGATGGTCAGCGCTCAAATTTCGGCGCTGTCCAACGCGTCGAAGGCGCTCGACACCTTCTCGACCGCGTTGACCGAGCTGCTGGCCGACAGCAGCTATTCGGGCCGGCCGGCTTCCAGCGACAGCAGCATCGCCGCCGTGAAGCTCACGCAGGAAGGCGATTTGTCGAACCTGCCGGTTGCGCTGGAGGTGAAGCAGCTCGCTACGTCCCAGGTGCTGAAGTCCACAACGCTGGCCAGCAGTGGCACGGCCGTTGGCCTTGGTACGCTTACCCTCACCACGTCCTCGGGCAGCTATTCCATCACCGTCGACGGCAGCAACAATACGCTCGCGGGGCTTGCCACGGCCATCAACGATGCGGACGCTGGCGTGACCGCCACCATCGTTTCGGATAGCAGCGGCGCCCGGCTGGTTCTGAAGGGCGGGGTAGGGGCCAGCGAAAGCTTCACCCTTTCCGATGGCGGGGATGCGGATCCCGATCTGCTCCGCTTCACCTCCACCGGCGGCCTCACTCAGGCGCGCCCGGCGCAGAACGCCCTGGTGGTCATGGACGGCGTTGAAACCAGCTTCGCCAGCAACACGCTGGTCGACGCCATCCCGAATGTGACCATCGATCTGATGAAGGCGGTCCCCGGCACGGTGATCACCATTTCCGAGCAGCAGCCGTCCAAGTCCATGCGCGAACTGGTGACGGAATTCGCCGCAGCTTATAACGACCTTTGGAAGGGGCTGGGGGATCTGACCGCTGCCGGCATGGACGGTCAAAAGGGCGGTATCCTGGCGAGCGATTCCAGTGTGCGGCTGATGAAGAACCTGCTCAACAAGCTGACATCCACCAAGCTGGTGGCGAGCGGCCCTTATACATCGCTGGCCCAGATCGGCTTGCAGACCAACAAGGACGGCACGCTGAAGGTCGACACCGCGGCGCTCGACAAGGCGTTGGAGGCGGATCCCGCCGCCGTTACCGCCATGATCAATCCGGTCACGCAGGATGCGAACAATCCGGGTCTCGCGGGCGCCCTCGAGTCCGTCAAGGATAGGCTGCAGCACGACGATGCCGACGAGCGGGAGGACGGCGCCCTCGTCAGCGCGCTCAACCGTTACAAGAAGACGCAGGAGCAGGTGCAGAAGGATCGCGAAAAGTTCGAGGATTTCATGGAGGGTTATGAAGCGAGCCTCAGCGCTACCTTCTCCGCCATGGACACCAAGCTTGCAACGCTCAAGGCGAGCCAGAGCTATATCGAGCAGCAGATCAAGATGTGGAACAGCTCGGACGATTAAGAAAAGGGGATAGATGATGTATTTCGGAAGCGGATATAGCGGCGCGGCCAGCCGGCGTTATGCGGCAGTCGATACGGGCAGCAGGGTGGAAGGGGCCAATCCCCACCAGCTCGTGAAGATCCTGTTCGACGAACTCCTGCTTGCAATGGACGCTTCGATCATTGCCGATCGCAATGGCGATCGCGGCAAATGCTCCGAAAAGCAGGCGCGCGCCCTTTCCATCCTGCATGCGCTGGAAAGCAGCCTGGATTTTGACAAAGGCGGTCAGATAGCCCTTGGCCTTGCGCAAATCTATCGTGAAGCCCGCCGCCTGATCGTGGCCGGACTGCAGTCGCGGTCAGCCGCCGAAATGCACCAGGCGCATCACATCATCAACGAGATTGCCGAAGCTTGGGCAGCGATTGGGTGATCGCTTCCTTATAATGAGACGTTTTTGACCCGTCGTCCCTGCGCATGGAGGGACGACGGATTTCTTTGATCGAAAATCAGTTATCTCGGTGCCATGCGGATCGCACCATCCAGCCGGATGGTCTCGCCATTCAGCATCGGATTGGCGATGATGCTTTGCGCAAGCAGCGCATATTCCTCGGGCTTGCCGAGGCGGTTGGGGAAAGGCACTTGCTGCGCCAGCGATTGCTGCGCCGCTTCCGGGAGCCCGGCCATCATTGGCGTCCAGAAAATTCCGGGAGCGATGGTCATCACCCGAATGGCGAAGGGCGCCAGATCGCGGGCGATGGGCAGGGTCATGCCATAGACGCCGCCCTTCGACGCTGAGTAGGCGGCTTGGCCGATCTGGCCTTCAAAGGCGGCCACGCTCGCCGTATTGATGATGACGCCCCGCTCCTCGCCGATCCGGTCGGCCGTGCTGAGGCGGGCCGCGAACTGGGAAATGACGTTGAAGGTGCCGATCAGGTTGACCTCCACCGTGCGACGGAACTGATCGAGCGGGTGCGGCTTGGCTTCCTTGCCCACCGTTTTGCTAGCGATGACAATGCCGGCGCAATTGACCAGCACGCGAGCAACGCCATGCGCCGCTTCGGCCTCATCGAGACCGGCGGTCACGCTGGCTTCATTGCTGACATCGACCTTGGCGAAAAGGCCGCCGATCTGGGCGGCATGCGCGCGGCCCGCCTCTTCATTGAGGTCGAAGATCGTGACTTTCGCGCCCTGCGCCGCCAGCATTTCGGCGGTTGCCCCGCCCAGCCCCGACGCGCCGCCGGTCACAATCGCGGCCACATTGTTCAATTCCATGCAATGATCCTCCTCGCCAATTCATTCCTCCAAACGCCTATGGGCGCGGCAGGAGGAACGCAAGCACGCGACTAACGGGACAGGGACGCAGCCTCCCGCGCCAATGCTTCGATCTTGCCTGGGTCCACCGGCCCCTTGGGCACGATCCAGCTTCCGCCAACGCACTTCACAGCCGGCTCGGCGAGCCATGCGGCGGCGGTGTCCGCCCTGATGCCGCCGGTGGGACAGAAGCGGACCATGTGGAAGGGTGCGGCGAGCGCCTTCAGTGCAGCCAAGCCTCCAGAGGTTTCTGCAGGAAAGAATTTGAAGCGCGAAAGCCCCATGTCCATACCGCGCATGATGTCCCCCGCCGTGGCCGTTCCGGGCAGGAAGGCGACGCCGCTTTGAATGGCGGCTTTCCCCAACGGCTCGGTAAGCCCGGGGCTGACGATGAACTGCGCCCCTGCCTCCAATGCCTGATCCAGTTGCCGGGGATTGAGCACCGTTCCTGCTCCGACCACGGCGCCCGGCACCTTCGCCATTTCCCGCATGACATCCAACGCGGCGGCTGTCCGCATCGTGACTTCCAGAGCGGGCAGGCCGCCCGCCACCAGCGCCTCGGCGATGGGCGCCGCATCTTCCACCCGCTCGATGACCAGCACCGGTATCACCGGCGCCAATTCCATGATTTCGTCAACGCTGCGGCTCATGTCCTCATCTCCCGGAACGCGGCGGCGGCCCCGAACAGTCCGATTTCATCATGGACCGCAAGGCGGATCGGAATGGAGGCCATCAGGCTTTCGAACCGGCCCTTCGCCTTGAAGCGGGCATGGAAGCCGCTGGCGAGCAAATGGCCGCGCATGCGCTGGGTAAGCCCTCCTGCCAGGACAACCGCGCAAGGGCCATGCGCCAAAGCGAGGTCGCCCGCCACCGAACCATAGGATAGGCATAGCCGGTCCAGCGCGGCGCGGGCGAGGGGAATGCTGCCGTCGAGTGCAGCCGCCCATAGATCGGCGTCGGAGAGCAATTCGATCTTTTCATGATTCTGGACCGCCAGCCCCTGATAGATGTTGTTGAGACCGGGCCCCGACACGATCCGCTCGACCGATACCCGGACGAATTTCTGGCGGAGATAGTCGAGCAGCCGAGTCTCCAGCGCATCAAGCGGCGCAAAATCGAGATGCCCCCCCTCCGTCGCGATGACATGAGGCACGCCGTCGTCATAGGCGATCATCGCCACGCCGAGGCCGGTGCCCGGCCCCATTATCGTGACTGCGCCATGCCGGGGAAAGGGCCTGTCGTCCCCATAGAGCAGTTCCAGATTCTCCGCAGGCAGTTTCGCCACTGCATGCGCCACCGCCTCAAAATCGTTGATGAGGCGCAGGTGGTCGAGACCCAGTTCCGCCGCCAGCCTGTTTGGACGGATGACCCAATTGCTGTTCGTCAGCTTGATCACGTCCCTGCCGATTGCCGTCGCAAAGGCGATGCACGCCGCCCTCGGCAGGTCGCCCGCGCCTTCCTTCGCCTCATCCTTGGCAAAGGCCTCCCATGTGCTGGCAAGGCTTACATGCTCTGCGACCTTGTATTTTCGCACCCTGCCCAGGCGGGGGACGCCGTCGCCATCCATAGTGGCGCGGGCAAAGCGGGCGTTCGTCCCGCCAACATCGACGGCAACGATTTCCTTCACAATTCGGCTTCCATCGCCGCCAGCATCGCTGACGCACCTTCCTCCGCGCTATCGCTATGGTGACGGAACAGCGCAAAAAGTTCGCGGCCGGTATCATAGGGCGGTGGCGGGGCTGGTGCAGCCTCTCGCGCCTGCCATTCCGCTTCTTCGACCAGCGCGCTCACGACCCCGCTGTTCGCGCAGATACGTACGATGTCGCCGTCCCGCAACCTGGCGATAGGTCCGCCGCCCAGGGCTTCCGGCGACAGGTGAATGGCCGCCGGGACCTTGCCGCTGGCTCCCGACATGCGCCCATCGGTGAGCAGCGCCACTTTATGGCCCCGGTCCTGCAGCACGCCCAGCGCGGGAGTAAGCTTGTGAAGCTCCGGCATCCCGTTCGCGCGAGGACCCTGGAAGCGGACGGCAACGACGACGTCCCGGTCGAGTTCACCCGCCTTGAATGCCTTCAGCACGTCCTCTTGCTTTGCAAATACCCGGACTGGGGCCTCGATAGTCCAGCGGGACTGTTCCACAGCGCTGATCTTGATGATGCAGCGGCCAAGATTGCCCTGGAGCAGCTTCATACCGCCGTCGGGCTGGAAAGGGTCCGTAGCTGGCCGCAGCATTGCATGGTCGCGCGGCTCGGGCGGGGCGTCCTTCCAGACCAGCGCATCATTTTCAAATAGGGGCTCCACCGCATAGCCCGAAAGATCCGATCTCGCGACCGTCATGACGTCGCGATGGAGAAGGCCCTCACCAAGCAACTGGCTGATGATCCAGCCGATCCCGCCCGCCGCATGGAACTGGTTCACATCGCCCGATCCGTTGGGATAGACCCGCGCCAGCAGCGGAACCGCCGCCGACAGTTCCGAAAAGTCGGTCCAATCCACGCTGATCCCCGCCGCGCGCGCAATCGCCGGGATGTGGATCGCGTGATTGGTGGAGCCGCCGGTGGCAAGCAGCCCCACGATCGCATTCACGATCGCCTTTTCATCCACGCACAGCCCCAGCGGCCGGTAATCGTCCCCCTCCCAGCCGATCGCGGCCAGCCGGTGCACCGCCGCGCGGGTGAGTTCGCTACGCAGCCGGGTGCCTGGATTGACAAAGGCGGCGGCGGGCATGTGGAGGCCCATCACCTCCATCATCATCTGGTTGGAATTGGCCGTGCCGTAGAAAGTGCAGGTGCCCGCGCTATGATAGGACTGGCTTTCCGCCTCCAACAGATCCGTCTCGCCCACCTTGCCCTCGGCATAGAGCTGGCGGACCCGCACCTTTTCCTTGTTGGAAAGGCCAGTGGGCATCGGCCCGCCTGGCACAAGGATGACTGGCAGATGCCCGAAGCGCAGCGCGCCGATAAGAAGGCCGGGAACGATCTTGTCACAAATGCCGAGCAGCAGCGCCCCTTCGAACATCGCATGGGACAGGGCGATGGCAGTTCCCATCGCGATATTGTCGCGGCTGAACAGCGACAGGTCCATGCCCGCCTGGCCTTGGGTGACGCCGTCGCACATGGCCGGAACGCCGCCAGCGACCTGCGCTGTCGCGCCCACCTCACGCGCCGCCAGCTTGATCGCCTCGGGGTAGCGGCCATAGGGCTGATGGGCGGACAGCATGTCATTATAGGCCGTGACAATGCCGATGTTCATGGCCTTGCCCGTCTTGATGACGCCCTTGTCTTCCCCGCTGGCAGCGAAGCCGTGGGCGAGATTGCCGCAACTCAACTTGCCCCGGTTGGTGCCGGCGTCACGCCCTCGCTTGATGAGGTCCAGATATTTGCCGCGCCGTGCCGCACTCTGCCGGACGATCCGTTCGGTGACGGCGGCGACCGTCGAATGAAGGTCAGTCATGCCAGCTTGCTCCATCGCGTTCGATAAGCGCAATGGCCGAGGACGGTCCCCAGTTCCCGGCGGCATATTTGGCCGGCTTCATCTCTGCCTCCGCCCAGCCCTTGTGGATGCTGTCGATCCAGCTCCAGGCGGCCTCCACCTCGTCGGCGCGAACGAACAGGGTAGTGTCGCCCACCAGAAGATCGAGGATCAGCCGCTCATAAGCAATCCGCCGACGCATCTTGGCGAAAGCGGCGTCAAGGCTCACATTGAGCCCGACCTCGCGCAGTTCGACACCCCCGCGGTCCAGTCCCGGCTGTTTGGCCATGATCAGCACGCGGATATTTTCTTCAGGCTGAAGGCGGATGATAAGGGTGTTGGGTTCCAGCCCCTTGCCTTTGCCGCTGAAGATGGAGTGCGGCACCTCCTTGAACTGGATGAGGATTTCCGACTGCCGGTTGGGCAGCCGTTTGCCGGTGCGGATGTAGAAGGGCACGTTCTTCCAGCGCCAATTGTCGACAAAGGCCTTCAGCGCAACGAAGGTTTCCGTGTCGGACTCATGTCCGAGCTCGTCGGCATAGCCAACGACGATCTCCCCCTTTACCGCGCCGGGACCATATTGGCCCTTCACGCTGTGATTGAGCACGCTCTTGGCATCCATCGGGCGCAGGCAGCGAAGCACCTTCACCTTTTCATCGCGGACAGCCGTGGCATCGATCCTTGCGGGCGGCTCCATCGCAACCAGCGCGAGTAGCTGGAGCATGTGGTTCTGCACCATGTCCTTGAGCGCGCCAACGCCATCATAATAGGAAACGCGGCCTTCCAGCCCCACCGTTTCGGCCACGGTGATCTGCACATGGTCAATCGCGGTGTTGTTCCACAGCGGCTCAAAAAGCATGTTGCCGAAGCGCAAGGCGAGCAGGTTCTGGACGGTTTCCTTACCCAGATAATGATCGACGCGGAAAATCCGTTCTTCGTCGAAAGTCGCCGCCATCGCCAGGTTGACCTCATGCGAGGATGGCAAATCGTGGCCGATCGGCTTTTCCATCGCGATCCGGCTTTTGGGACCGGCCAGCCCCGCCTTCTGCAGCGCCTCGGCGGTGGGCGCGAACAAGGATGGCGGCGTTGAGAGATAAATGGCAAGGCCCTTGTCCTCGCGGCCCTTCACGCGCTCGGCCAGCGCGGCGAACTGGGCGTCATTGCCGACGCTCACCGGACAATAGATGATCATTTCCGCAAATTTCGCGGCCTGCTCGCGATCATATTGATCGTCGGCAAGGAACTCCTTCAGCGTCTTGTCGATGTCCCTGCGGAACGCGGCATCGTCCAATTCGGAACGCCCGGATGCGACGATAAGGAAATCCTTGGGCAGCAGCCCATCGCCCATCAGATTATAGAGCGATGGAAAGATCATGCGATGAGCCAGATCTCCGGTCGCGCCGAAGAGTATGAACGTGGCAGATGGTTCGGTCAAAAAGGCAACCTTTACCGGCTAGAGTATCATCTTTTCTGCACGCGCGAGCGAATATAACCGCTTGGTGCGCAACCGCAACCCGGCTCGCGGCATTGGCGAAATTTGCACGGTGCCTATCAGCGCCAGTTGCCAGCCGCATTTAGCTCAGCTAGAGCCGCGCGTTGCAACTCGCTGCCCCTGTGGCGAAATTGGTAGACGCGCTCGACTCAAAATCGAGTTCCGCAAGGAGTGCTGGTTCGAGTCCGGCCAGGGGCACCATTTCTGTTCCGAAAACGCCAATATCCCCTGCCCTCAGCAGAGAGACGGCTTTGGAGCAGTGAACCGGAGCTGCTCGGTGAGGCTAGGGATGGGCTGCGCCTTCGGACGGTCGAATCAATTTCCGGCAGATTCCAGTGCCAATCTCAGTTGCCCAATATCGACACTGAAAGGCTGTTGCTTGCACTTCAATATGGCTTGCCAGCCAGCAAATTGCACATTGTCGTCGAAACTCGGAACCAATTGGAAATAGCTTTCGACCTTGTGACCAAGAGCAAGCGGGAAGTGGTCATGGTAGACATTGGGAGGCAAAAGCTCGACCAATGTACGGATGCGATCGTTGAGTGCAAGAAATGCCATTGCCGCACCATGTATGGCTACGACATCCTCAGCGGACTGCATGATCGAGATTTGCTCCGAAATGGAATGCTCTTCAGGGTAAAATATATGATAGCCCCGGTCTTCCAGAAATGAATTCACCTCCGACTCGTTTCTCAATGAGCGCGCGCCACGGCGAGAGAGGAATATTTTTTCTCTATTATTTCTGCATTCTATAAACGGCGAGTATACTTCCCCTGTAAAATTGTAAAATGGAATATCGATTTCATGATCGAAGTCATATTGGGCAAGTTGTCGAGAAAGGCGGAACATATACTGCTGCCCGATAATGGGGCGGTATGTGCACAGTGGTTCGATACCGAAGTAAGACAGAAGTTCACGAAATCGCGGTTGCAATGGACGGAATATGAACTTCACATCGCCGCCTGCGCTCTGGACATGCAAACATAAGGGAATGATGTCCATCAACATGTGGGAGATGTTGTTTGGTTCGATAAATCTCGTATCGAAGAATGGCCCAGCCTGGATTGGAATCGCCGATCGGCTGATTATGCGCTTTGCCAGGGAGCGATGCCATCTGCCCTCCAAACCGGCGACTTGTTTCGAACAAGCATGCTTTGAGATGAGCGTCATCCCGGTGTAGTGCCTTGATCTCGCGACCTCCAGAAGCCGCCGCTCATGGCCGACGAAGAGGTGGACCGGAACGATGGTGCAGGGCGGAATCGGCCTCTCAAAATGCTTCATAAAGAGACCGCTGCACACAGTCATAGCCTCAGGCCCATCAGCGTTAATATTTGCGAACACTTCGCTGGCCAGTTTATCTGGAGGCAATTCGCGAAGGAATTCATCTTTTCCCGCGCGTATTTTTGGCTATTCACCCTGATTCTAATGAAAATCAGCTTCTGTCCGACGCAAGGGACCAATGACCATCCATGGTCTGTATGAGGAAGCGCAGCGTTGGCCGGGCGAGCAGCGCGTCTGCATTGGCGTGAGGGGCAAAGAGCAGGCCGATCTCGCGGTTGTAGGGAAAATCTGCCAGCCGGGGGCGAACGACGCCCTGCAGATGGAAACTGTCGGGCATTACTGTAACGCCCAGGCCCGCGCGCACCATGCGAAGCGCCTGGTCGTCATTGGTGGTGCGGGCGGGGAAAAAGGGGCGTACGCCACGGGCGGTGAAATAACGGCTTGTCTCGGACAGCAGCTCACAGTGCCGCCGGACGATCATGGGATTGTCGGCAAGGCGGGCACCGTCGATGATTTCCTCCCGGGCAAGCGGATGACTGGCTGGCATGGCCAGCGAATAGCCTTCGGTGAACAGGGGCTCTGCCCGGAACCGGGCGTCGTTCCTGCGCAATATCGTCAGCGCCGCATCGATCCTGCCCCGCATCAGCCGCTCCAGAAGGTCCCGTTCGCGCCCTTCGACAAGCTCCACGCGTTCGTCGAACGCCGCCGATTTCAGCCGCACGGCATATTCCTCGATCCAGCCTCCCGGAATGGTCGTCAGAATACCAAGGCGCAGGGTCGAAACCGGCGAGACACCCTGGATGTCACGTTCTGCGGCCAGAAATTCGGCCTCGATCCGGCGCGCATGATGCGCCAGCGATGCGCCGGCGACGGTCAGTTCCACGCGGCGGTTGGTGCGATGAAACAATTTATAACCAAGCATCGCTTCCAGCTTAGCGATGCCCGCCGATAGGGTCGGCTGCGAAACATTGCATTGGGCGGCAGCCTTGGAGAAATTCCCCTGATCTATCACTGCCAGAAAGTAACGCAGAAGGTAGCGGTCCATCATAGATACCGCCTATAGCATGATCGGCTTTCTTTCAATTTCTCTTGAACAAGGGATTGCAGTATCACGTCTTTCCAATACTGCAGGAAAGGATGCCCCATGGCCGAACTGGATTTTGCGCTGGGCGAAACTGCGGACATGATCCGGGAATCGACACGGCGCTACGCCGCTGACCGCATCGCGCCGCTCGCTGCCCGAATTGATGCGGAGGATTGGTTTCCCAGGGAACTCTGGCCCGAAATGGGATCGCTTGGGCTCCATGGCATCACTGTTGAGGAGGAATGGGGCGGCCTCGGGCTCGGTTATATTGAACATGTAGTGGCGCAGGAGGAAGTCGCCCGCGCCTCTGCCTCCATTGGCCTTAGCTATGGCGCGCATTCCAATCTCTGCATCAATCAGCTCCGCCGCTGGGGAAACGAGGAGCAGAAGAGCAAATATCTGCCAAAGCTCATCTCGGGAGAACATGTCGGCAGCCTCGCCATGTCCGAGGCAGGGGCTGGTTCCGATGTCGTTTCGATGAAGCTGCGGGCCGAGCGCAGGGGTGACCGGTATATATTGAACGGCACCAAATTCTGGATCACCAACGCCTCCTATGCAGATACGTTGATCGTCTATGCAAAGACCGGTGAAGGGTCGCGCGGGATCACCGCCTTCATCATCGAAAAGGAAATGAAGGGATTTTCGATCGGGCAGAAGATCGAGAAGGTCGGCATGCGCGGCTCCCCCACCGCCGAACTCGTCTTTGATGAGTGCGAGGTGCCGGAGGAGAATGTGATGGGGCCGCTGAATGGCGGTGTCGCCGTGCTGATGTCGGGCCTGGATTATGAGCGGACGGTGCTGTCAGGTATTCAGCTTGGCATCATGCAGGCCTGCCTGGACGTGGTTCTGCCCTATGTCCGGGAACGCAAGCAGTTTGGCCAGCCGATCGGCGCCTTTCAGCTCATGCAGGCGAAGATCGCCGACATGTATGTCGCCCTCAATTCCGCAAGAGCCTATGCCTATGCAGTGGCCAGGGCCTGCGATGCGGGCATGACCACGCGCTTTGATGCCGCTGGGGCGATTCTCCTTGCCAGCGAAAACGCCGTGAAGGTGGCGCTGGAAGCGGTCCAGGCGCTTGGCGGTGCAGGCTATACCAGGGACTGGCCCGTCGAACGCTATATGCGGGACGCCAAGCTGCTCGACATCGGCGCGGGCACGAACGAGATTCGGCGCATGCTGATCGGAAGGGAACTGATCGGCGTTTGAGGATGCTTTCGATCGGACCGTTGCTGCGCTAAAGTGATTGCAGGCGCTTCAGCCCGCCCGTCAGGAGGGTTTGTGACAAAGCATTTTTCCCGAGCCGGCCTTGGCAGGAATGACGCCTGAATCCACCTGGATGTTCGCCGAGGCTGGCGAGGCGGCCGCCATGGTTGCGGCTCAGCTAGCCGACAACAGGGACCAAGTCGACAGCCTGGCTGAAAGGCTGCGTTCCAGTCCGCCGCCAGCTGTGCTCACCTGCGCCAGGGGGAGCTCCGATCATGCCGCGACCTTTGCCAAATATCTCGTCGAGACGCGGCTGGGAGTGATTACCGCTTCGCTCGCTCCCTCCGTTGCCTCGGTCTATGGCGCTGCGCCGCGTGCCGCTGGGGCGCTTTGCCTTGCTATTTCGCAGTCGGGCAAGAGCCCGGACCTGCTGGCGACGGTGCGCGCAGCGAAGAAGGCGGGAGCCTATTGTGTTGCGCTGGTCAATGTGCCGGATTCCCCGCTGGCTGAGCTTGCCGACAGCTTCATACCTTTGATGGCGGGGCCGGAGCGCAGCGTTGCTGCGACCAAGAGCTATATAGCCTCGCTCGCCGCCATCATTGATCTGGCCGCTGCCTGGAGCGGTGACGCGATCCTGGCCGATGCGCTCGCCGCCGCGCCCACGCTCCTGCGCCAGGCATGGGCGGCGGATTGGTCCCCCATGATAGAGCGGCTGCGCCACACGCAGGGTCTTTACGTCATCGGACGAGGCATTGGCCTTGGCATTGCTCAGGAAGCGGCGCTCAAGTTCAAGGAAACCTGCGGACTTCATGCTGAGGCATTCAGCGCGGCGGAGGTCCGGCACGGGCCCATGGCGCTGGTGGGTCCCGGTTTTCCGCTGCTCGTCTTTCGCCAGTCCGACGAGACCGGAAGCAGCATTGACGAGCTTGTGTCGGAAACCGTGGCGCGAGGTGGCGAGGTGCTGGTGACGGGACCTGCGCTCCGTGGCGCAATCGCGCTTCCGTCGCTTGAAGCGCATCCCGTCATCGAACCGATGTTGCAGATTCAGTCCTTCTACCGCGCGGTGAACGCGCTATCGGTCGCGCGCGGCTTCGATCCCGACAAGCCGCCAAATCTTGCCAAGGTGACGGAAACCATCTGATGTTCGCGCTCGCCCATGGACGAATTTTGATCGGCGCCAGCTTTGTCGAAGGGCGGGCCGTGCTGGTCGAGGAAGGACATATAGCCGCCATCGTGCCAGAGGCCGATATACCAGCGGGAACATTGGTCCACGACCTTGGCGGGCAGATGCTCGTCCCCGGCTTCATTGACACCCAGCTCAATGGCGGGGGAGGGGTGTTGTTCAACGATAATCCGGCAATTGACGCCATCGCCGCCATTGGCGCCGCGCACCGTGCCTTTGGGACGACCGGCTTCCTGCCAACGCTCATCAGCGATGATCTGGAAGTGATCCGGCGTGCTGTTGCGGCCGTGGACGAAGCCATTCACAAGGGCGTGCCCGGCGTGCTCGGCATCCATATCGAAGGACCATTTCTCAATCCCCTACGCAAGGGGATCCATGATGGAAGTAAAATTCGCCCGCTGGATGATGAGGGCTTTTCCGCTATCACTGGCCTCAAACGGGGGCGCACGCTGCTGACGCTTGCGCCGGAAAGGACGACGCCCATGATGGTCCGCCGTCTCGCCGATGCCGGAATCATCGTTGCGGCTGGGCATAGCGAGGCGAGCTGCGCCGAGGTCAAGCTGGCGCTCGACCATGGTCTTACGGGTTTTACGCACCTCTTCAACGCCATGTCCCCGCTGACGGCGCGCGAGCCGGGGGTCAC
Source organism: Rhizorhapis sp. (assembly GCF_035276005.1). Taxonomy (NCBI): domain Bacteria; kingdom Pseudomonadati; phylum Pseudomonadota; class Alphaproteobacteria; order Sphingomonadales; family Sphingomonadaceae; genus Rhizorhapis; species Rhizorhapis sp. The sequence goes on along the minus strand of NZ_DATEMB010000037.1, from coordinate 39,007 downwards.
GGGAGCGGCGCTCGATGACAGCCGTGCCTGGTGCGGCCTGATCGCGGACGGGCGGCATGTCGACCCGGTGGCGATGCGCGTGGCGCTCCGCTGCAAGGGGCCGGAAAAGCTGATGCTGGTAACGGACGCGATGCCGAGCGTCGGCATAGCCTCCAAGCATTTCATGCTGCAGGGCCAGCGCATTGAGGTCATTGACGGCGCCTGCGTCAATCAGGACGGAACCTTGGCTGGCTCCGATCTCGACATGGGCCATGCGGTGCGCAATGCGGCAGCCATGCTTGAGGTCGGCCTCGAAACCGCCATTCAGATGGCGAGCGCCACCCCGGCGGCTTTTCTAGGCCTTTCTCACCGGACGGGCCGGATTGCTGCGGGGCTCGCCGCCGATTTGGCGGCATTGGACGAAAGCGGCCGCGTCATGCAAAGCTGGATAGCCGGGCGGACGGCGTGACCTGTTGCGGACTAGCCTGGATTGAACGCGGTCACGAACCAGGCGGCGCCCTCGATCATTACGGATCCCTCGCGGTAGCGCGGCGCCAGCATCATCTCCAGATCTCCTTTCAGGTCATTGCGTACAGAAGCGTCCAGTTTTGAAACCGAGGCCGCGATCGGCAGGGCCGTCATAAGGAAATCGGCGGCGGCGCTTGGGCATGCACCCTTGCCACCCACCGGCTGCTTCCCTCGCCAGGGCTCGATGCCGATGCCGGTATAGCCCGCCCGTTCCAGCATCCCTCTGGTGACATCGGGATCGGACAGGCGAAAGGGACCCGGATCGTCGGGTTGATGTTCGGGAAGCGTGATGTAGCGGCTGACGACCTGCGCGACATCCGTGAACCAGATATTCTCCTCTACCGGAGCCCAGCAGGAAAAGATGATCGATCCTCCCGGGGCGAGCCAGCTTCGCATATGGGAAAAGGCAGCCGTCGTGTCGCGAAAGAACATCACGCCAAAACGGGCGAACAGCCGGTCGAATCCGGTCATCGGCAATTGGGCGTTTTCAGCGTCCGCGCAGTAGAACTCGACATTCTCAACGCCTTGTTCCCAAGCGCGCTGTTCGGCCCTTTCGATCAGCATATGTGCGATGTCGACGCCCAATACCTTCCCCCCGGGAGCAACGAGCCTCGCAATGTCGAGGCTGGTGAGGCCGCCGCCACAGCCCACATCCACAACCGTTTCGCCCGGTTTGAAGCGCGCCCTTGCGATTAGCGCGTCGCCCACGGGCGCCACCATGGTTTCCAGGCGGTCGATGTGCTCAAGCCAGCGTCTGCCGTCTTCGCCCTTCCAATCGCGATGTTCCGGAGCAGCCATTTCTGCCTTCCCTCCTGTAATAGGGCCGGAGGGCCAACGACTCACCGGCCATTGGGCAAGCATCCAATAGCTGCGCAATATTGCAAGGCCTGGCTTGGGGTGTCCTGCGTCAGCGCCGGGGACAGGCCCCGGTCAGTTGTGCACCGGAATATTTCTCTCCAGCATTTCATTTTCGGCAGGGCTTGCCCATTGGCCGATCTGGCCGTTCACCTTTTCCACCAGTTCAAGCAGCTTGCTGCGATCATTTCTGCGCATGGTCGCGAAAATATGTTCAGCGATCAGCCGGACGTCCGGGATCATTGAACCCAAAACCTCCCACCCGGCATCATTAAGGCTGACCGGGCGGCGGCGGCGATTATCGTCATTATCCTCGCGCGTCAGCCAGCCCCTTTCATCAAGCGCGGCAAGCGCACGGCTGACATTCATGGGAGCGATGGACATGATTTCGGAAATGTCGTGACCGGCGACCGGCCCTTCTCCGCCGACGCACATCAATACACGCAGTTCATTGATCGAAAGGCCATGTTTGATGGCAATGCCTTCCCGCATGGGCCGGCCGATCATGCCCGACAATTTCAGCAGGCCGATGAGCAGCTCGACATCGAACCCCAGTTTTTCGGGCGACAGGATGTCGTCTCGATCAGTCATGATTCTCCCCCGGATTATAGCTTCATTTTCGTAGTGCGGAGGCTTGCTGCCAAAATCAAAAGATGGAAGCTTGCCTATAGGCCAGTTGAAGAAGCCGGATCGTCCTGACTTCTTGGTCCAGCGCTTGTCCTCGGCGGCGCCGTCAGGCCTCTTTGCCGCCCGGCGTTGGCGCGCCGGGAAGGGGTGGGACGGGCTGGGGCGGCACGTCCCGGTCCTCCTCATGCACGTCGACAATGCCTCTTCCAACATGGCTCTTGCGGTAGCCATAGGCATAGTAAAGCGCCAGGCCGATGCCGCCCCACACGGGCAGCACCATCTTCGCCTCGAAGGGCAGGTTCGCGTAAAGGCCAACGCAGCCGATGATCGCCAGCGGCGCGACGATCCAGACGGCAGGCGTACGGAAGGGGCGGGGCCGGTGCGGGTCGGCGCGGCGCAGGATCATCACTGACAGTGCGACCATGAAAAAGGCGAAGAGGGTGCCCGAATTCGACACATCTGCCAGCTGTCCCACCGGCAGGAATGCTGCTGCCACCGCCACGAAAGCGCCGGTGATGGCGGTCACGACATGCGGCGTCTTCCAGCGCGGATGGACTGAGGCCAGCTTTTCCGGCAACAAGCCGTCGCGCGCCATCACGAAGAAGATGCGCGTCTGACCGAACAGCATCATCAGGATGACCGAAGGCAGGGCAAGGAAGGCGGCCAGCCCGATGAGGTTGCCGACCTGCTCCCAGCCCAATTGCCGCAATACATGGGCCAGTGCCTCGCGAGAGCAGACAAGCGGTTCGCGGCCAATGGCGGCAAGGCTCTGGCACTGTTCAGCGAGGGCAGGGGTGCCCGGCGCCAATATCTCGCCGCCAGGACCTGTCACTGGTTGTGCGCCGATCGTGCCGATCGCGCCCGCCGCCACCAATATGTAGAAGACGGTACAAATGCCAAGCGATCCGATAAGGCCGATGGGCACGTTGCGCTGCGGATTTTTCGTTTCCTCGGCCGCCGTCGAAACGGCATCGAAGCCCACATAGGCGAAGAAGATAGAGGCTGCCGCGCCCACCACGCCAAGGCCGCTGCCGCCGGTGCCGGCCCAGCCATTTGGAGCGAAGGGCTCAAAATTAGCGCCATTAATCATGGGGATGGTGATGGCGACGAAAACGCTGAGCGCGACTACCTTTACCGCCACCAGCACCGCGTTGAAGCGGGCGCTTTCCGTCGTTCCGATCATCAGCAGCCAAGTCACGAGGAGCGCAATGATCAGCGCCGGGAGGTTAACCACGCCCCCGGCATAGGGTCCGGTCGCCAGTGCGGCGGGTATTTCGATGCCAAGCGAGCTTTTGAGCAGGCCGACGAAATAGCCGGACCATCCCACCGATACGGCGCTTGCCGCGACGGCATATTCCAGCACCAGGGCCCAGCCTACCATCCAGGCCAGCAACTCACCCATCACTGCATAGGTATAGGTGTAGGCCGAACCCGATACCGGCACCATGGAGGCCAGTTCCGAATAGCAAAGCGCCGCCACTGCGCAGACGAAGCCCGCGATGACAAAGCTCAGCATCATGCCGGGCCCCGCCTTCTGGGCGGCTTCCGCTGTCAGCACGAAAATGCCGGTCCCGATGATGGCGCCTACGCCCAGCAGCGTGAGCTGGACGGGCCCCAGGGTTCGGACAAGTGATTTTTTCTCTGCGGTGGCAAGAATGGCGTCGAGCGGCTTAACGCGGCCAAAGATCATGCATGAGTCTTTCTGCACAGGGCGAACCGCCGGGTCCGCTATCCCCTTTATGGCGCAGAGATTACCGCCAAATTCCGGCCGCGCAAGTATATTACAAGGGTCGGCAATGGGTTGGCTAGTCAGTCTGATCCCTCTCCAGTGGGGGAAAGCAATACGCAGACTTGGGCCGACCTGATCGGTCGCAGTTGGGTGAAGGCTCCAGCGCTACTGATAGGGCACAACCCCTCACTAGCTCTGGCTGGGCTTCAAGTGGCCAAGCCACCATATCCTCTCCCACTGGAGAGGGAAAGCAGCCCTGTCGTTTCCAACTCAATATCTGCCGGTGCGGTTATCTCGCCAGCATCGGTCCAAGCGGACGGCCCGCGAATATATGCACATGGAGATGCGGCACCTCCTGATGGCTGTTGGGGCCGGCATTGGCGAGCAGGCGGTAACCGCTCTCAACCAGCCCGGCTTCCCGTGCGATGCTTCCCACCGCGCGGATGAAGCCCGCGATCTCGGCGTCGCCTGCCTTGGCTGAAAAATCGTCCCAGCTCACATAGGGGGCCTTGGGGACCACCAATATATGCGTGGGCGCCTGCGGATTGATGTCGTGGAATGCGAGCGCGAAATCATCCTCATAAACTTTCTTGCAGGGGATTTCGCCGCGCAGGATCTTCGCGAAGATGTTCTGATTGTCATAGGGCTTGGTCGCATCGACTGGCATCGGCTCTACTCCGTTTTTCTCGCGGCCTTTTCATCAATGCCGGAAACGCCCTCCCGCCGGTCAAGCTCCGCCAGGACATCATCGAAACTGAGGTTGAGGTCGTCCAACAGCACCGCGAGATGGAAAAGGAGATCGGCGGCCTCGCTGGTCACGCCCTTCGCATCACCCTGCATGGCCGCGATGACGGTTTCGACCGCTTCCTCGCCAAGCTTCTGCGCGATTTTGGCGCGTCCCTTGGCCCGCAGCTTGGCGACATAGGAAAGCGCCGGGTCAGCGACCCGGCGCTCCTTGATGGTGTTTTCCAGCCGCTTCAAGGTTCCGCTCATGTCCCGCAGTTGGGACATGCCCCCCGGACCCGTCAACTGGAAAATCTTTGGCCCACCCTCAAACCGGTTATTTCCTTTCGCGCCGGGCTGCGCGTTTGCGGCTGCCGTGGCGGCCGACCAGAAGGCCTACTACGCCCGCCGCAAATAATGCGAAATCCGCAGGCTCAGGTACGGCGGTGCCGCCGCTTGATCCACCCGAAGACCCGCCGCTGCTCGAGCTCGAGGAAGACGAAGACGAGCTGGAGCTAGAAGAAGTCGTGGACGAAGACCCGCCAAAGCTGCTGCTGCCGCCCGATGAAGAACTGGTCGAACTGGAACCGCCATGGCCACATCCTGGATAATGCTTGTGCCCCCACCAGCTTCCGGTCGCATGCGCCGGTGCGGCGGAGAGCAGCAGGGTTATAGGCAATAGCAACAACAACTTATCCAGACGCATGATCATTTCCCCCTTATCGAAATGCATATATCGAGAGGGGTAAGCAGGGCTCATGCCAGTTTTGGAAAGGGCAGCATATCTGTCCTTTATATGGTTAACGTCCGGCAAGCGGCTGTGGTGAATGTAAAAGGCCCCGACGTTAACCAAGGGGAATTGCGGGTAGCGGGGTAGAGCCCGGCCTACCCAAATTACCAACGGGTCGAATCATCCGCCTACTGGCGCGCGGCGAAATCTTTGCTTACCTTTTCTCCAATGACCATTGATCTCAATATCCTGCTGCGGGCCTATGCGATGGGGATATTTCCCATGGCCGACAGCAGGGATGATCCGGAAATCTTCTGGGTGGAACCCAAGAAACGGGCCATCCTGCCGCTGGAGGGACTGCATATTTCCCGTTCGCTGCGCAAGACCATCCGGTCCGACAAGTTCCAGGTGACGGCCGACCGGGATTTTCCCGCAGTGCTGACGGCTTGCGCGCAATCGACTCCGGGCCGGCCGGAAAGCTGGATCAACGGACCGATCGCCGACGCGTGCCTGTCCCTTTTCCAGATGGGCTACGCCCATAGCATCGAATGCTGGACGGGCGGCCGGCTGGTGGGCGGACTCTATGGAATATCCCTGGGGCGCGCCTTTTTCGGGGAAAGCATGTTCAGCCGGGAAACCGACGCCTCGAAAGTGGCTCTGGCATGGCTGGTGGCGCGGCTGAAGGCGGGTGGGTTCGAACTGCTGGATTGCCAGTTCATGACCGATCATCTGCGCTCGCTAGGCGCGGTGGAGATCAGCCAGGCGCGCTATCTGTCGTTGCTGGATTCGGCATTGGCCGGGGCGGGCGCGGCGGCTGTGGGGGGCGCAGGCGGTGCCTCATTGGCTTCTGTCGTGCCTTCCGCCGGAGATTTTTCCGCGCTGGATTCGCTTGCCCCTGCGGCTGATCCGGTCTTGCCAACCTTGGTGGTGCCGGGGCCGGTTTCCGGCCAGGTCATTGTGCAGCTCTTGACCCAGACGTCATAAATTTCGTGCTGGACCACATTGCGTTCCGGGCGTTCCTTGAACAGCCAGCCTGAAAAGACGCGCCGCCATTTCTTATCGTTCCCCTGAACGTCAAGCTGCACGAAAGCACCGGTTTCGGGCACTTCTTCCCAGGGCGCAGTGGTTTCGCAAGCGTGCAGGCGAACAATTGCCTTGCCGACGCGCAGCGCCTCGCCCGGCTTCATGCTGAGATCGCGGGTCAGGCCATTGCGCTTGTTGAGGAGTCCGATGACGGCTTCCCGTTCCGCCATGGGCGTGCCCGGCAGGTCGGCGGCCTGGCTGCGGTTCGCCGTCGGCTCGGCAGCGTTTTCCAGCCTCACCGGACCTTCATTGGTCTGGTTGTCGGTGGGCAGCTTGTCACTGCATCCAGCCAGAAGCAGAGCAGGCAGGACCGCTCCCGCCAGTCCACCCCTCATGATGCGTCGGGGCTCCATGCCTCATAATCGCCCGTGGCGGCGGCACGGCGGCCGCCCGCCTCCAGCGCGCCCTGCGGCCGGTAGGCCTGCGGCGTGCCGGTGAGATTGGGGGCGGATTCCTTTTCCCAGATGCGCGGCGGCGGCAGAAAGCTTTCGGGCACCTCGTCAAATGTGTGGTGCAGCCAGCCATGCCATTCGGGCGGCACCCGGCTGGCGTCGTTGGAGCCATTATAGATGACCCAGCGGCGATCATCCTTGCCGCGATAATAGATATTGCCCAGATGGTCTTCGCCTACTTTCGTGCCATGCCGGGCACTATAGAGCGAGGTGCCGATGGTGGCGCCGTCCCACCAGGTGAAGATCTTGCCGAGGATTCCCATGCGCAGCGCTTAGCCTTTTCCTGCCGGGATTGGCAATGGGCTATCGAAGTCCTGATCCAAGCAGCGCCAGGATCACACCGATCGCCACCAGCGCCAATCCCATTGCCTCGGAGCGGGTCAGCCTTTCGCGCAGATAGAAATGGGCAAAGGCCAGGGTGAAGATCACCTCGACCTGACCAACGATCCGCACCAGCGCGACGGGCGCGGTGGCGAAACCGGTGAACCAGCAGGCAGAGCCGAGGGAAGCGAGCAGCCCCACCTGGCTCGCGACCCGCCAGCTATGGACGATCTTTGCAAACTGGTCCTTCTCCCGCCAGAAAATATAGCCGCCTTGCATCAGCGTCTGCAGGAAAACCGTGGTTGCCAGCACGATGAGCGCGGCTTGGACCTTGTCCGGCGTGGCCACCTGAAGCGTAGCGCCCTTGACCGCCACAGAGGTCATGGCGAACAGGAAACCCGATGCGATGCCGCAGATCGCGGCCTTGTCCCCCAAGGCTTGGACGAGACCAGCGAAACCGACATGCTTGCCGCCCAGGGACAAGATCAGGACGCCCGCAATGCCCACCAAAATGCCGAGCCAGCTCAACGGGCTAAGCACCTCGCCCAACAACAGGAAGGCAAGGATCGCTCCTTGCAGGGCCTCGGTCTTCGAATAGGCGGTTCCGGCGACGAAATTCCGGTAACCAAAAGCCATGATCAGCAAATTGGTGGCCAGTATCTGCGCCAGACCCGCTGCGGCCGCATAGGGCAGGAACATCGCTCCGAGCGATGGAAACGGGTCCCTGGCGATAAAGCCTTCATAAAGGCTGAGCAGCAGCCATGCCACCGGCAAGCCGAACAGATAGCGGACAAGCCCTGCGGCGTTGACCGACAGCGTCGCCCGGACCCGCTGCTGCACCGCCGTGCGCCATGCCTGCACCGATCCGGCGATCAGTGTCGCGGGCAGCCATATGGGAGAGGTGATCATGGACGCGGATGGCCTCTACCGCAGTCCAAGATATTTATGCGTCTGCACCGACAGGCGCCATTTCGGCCGGGCCATGACGAAATCAATCGCGGCCTGATGGTTGGCCGCGGCATTTTCATCGTCGAGCGGCTGGACCAGGAAATGGTCGAAGGTCCAGTTTTCCATCGCCTCGACATTGCTGCCCGGCTGCGGCCAGACGAGCTTCAGTTCATTGCCGGACCGCTGCACAATCTCACTGCCCGCCTTGGGACTGATGCATACCCAGTCCAGATCGGGATGGGCGGGAAGCGTGCCATTGCTTTCCATGGCGATCTCGAACTGCCGGGCGTGAAGTGCCCTGATGAGCGGATCATCGATCTGCAGCATCGGCTCGCCGCCGGTCAGCACGATGAAGGGGCGGCCTTCCGCATCACCCCACAGCTTCAACGCAGCATCGGCCAGCGCCTCGGCGCCGGAAAACTTGCCGCCACCGTCGCCATCCGTCCCGACAAAATCGGTATCGCAAAAGCGGCAGACGGCCTCTGCCCTGTCCTGCTCGCGTCCTGACCAGAGATTGCACCCGGCAAAGCGCAGGAATACGGCACGGCGCCCGGCCTGCATCCCTTCTCCCTGAAGGGTAAGGAACATCTCCTTCACGGCATAGGTCATGGCAGCGTCGCGTACACCGTCGGGTCGGGCAGCCCCGCCTCCTCAAAGCCCTTGTGGCGCAAGCGGCAGCTATCGCACAGGCCGCAATGCCTGCCATCGCTCGTCGGATCATAGCAGGACCAGCTGAGGCCGGCGTCCATTCCCAGACGGCGCGCCTCGGCCGCGATCTGCGCTTTGCTCATATGCTGGAGCGGGGCGTGGATAGTGAAGCTCTCGCCCTCCACTCCGGCGCGGGTTCCCAATTTGGCTGTGATTTCGAAGGACCGGATGAATTCGGGCCGGCAGTCGGGATAACCCGAATAATCGAGCGCATTGACCCCAATGAAGATGTCGCGCACGTCCCTCGCCTCGGCAAGACCCAGGGCAAGCGAGAGGAATATCGTGTTCCGGGCGGGAACATAGGTGATGGGAATGGCGGTGCCTACGCCTTCCTTGGGCACGTCGATTTCACTCGTCAGGGCCGAGCCGCCAAAGGTCCTCAGGTCAAGCGGCAGCACGATGTGCGAGGCGGCATTCAGGACCTTGGCGATCCTTGCCGCCGCTTCGAGTTCAACCCGGTGGCGCTGATTATAGTCGATGGTAAGCGCGTGCAGGACAAAGCCCTGCTCTCGCGCCAATGCACCAGAGACCATTGAGTCCAGCCCTCCCGACAGAAGGACTACCGCGCCTTTGGGTTGTCGAACCATGAAAAGCCGCTACGCCGCTCTGGCCGGAGTTGCAAGTTTGGCGTTGTTTTCATGAGGGCTCCGGTAGAAATGTCCGTCGCCCGTGCGCAGGCAGGGATCCCGCTTTGCGTTCAAATTGAAGAAAGCAGTGGCGCCCTGCCTGCGCCGGGGCGACCGATGCTTCCTTTACCTCTACCAATCCTCCACGGTCAGCAATGCAAGTTCCATTGTCGCTTTCCCGCTTTCCCACGTCCATGCCTCGACCACCGCATCGGCCACGATATGACCAGGCAGCTGGAACTCGGCCTCAGGCAATTTCGCGGCCAGTTGCCCGGCCCGCACATGGGCATCGCCCCCCGATATCTTCAGCACTGCCTTGTGACGTGCGCCGCTGAACGTGGCGCTAGACCAGGAACGGCTCGAAGAAGACAGAATCTCCGCTCCCTCCCCGGCCATGGCCAGCAGCAGGCGCAATAGCCGCGCATGCGGATCTCTCTTTACCGGTGACATCATCATCAGCGTTGCTCCCTCGCATTAATGTTCATGAAATGTTCTATTCTTCTTTTTACGCGTTCCCCCGGTTCCCGGCCATTGCGCAGGTCAAAGACCAGCCGCGGATCCCGCACGGCCGCGCGGCCGAACTGGGTGGGCGCCATGCCGGTCTGGCGCAGAAAGCGTTCGATGGATCGCAGCAGGTGCATGGCAAGGCTCCTTGAGTCGTATAGGGTTTTTCCTATTTCAGATGATATTTCCTACTTGTCTAGGAAAAATCCTGCCGGTATGATGTGCCTCATGGACAATCTCCAGGCCCGCGCCTTTCTGGATCGCCTCGTTCATGAGCGGCGGGAGAATTATGGCGCGCTGTCCAAGCTCATCGGGCGGAATGCCGCCTATATTCAGCAATATATCAAGCGGGGCAGCCCCAGGAAGCTGGATGAGGCCGACCGGCGCACGCTTGCCCGCTATTTCGGTGTCGACGAACATCTCCTCGGCGGGCCGGAGGAAGCACCGGCTGCCCTTGCCGGGCGCGGGGCAAAGGGCATGGTGCTGGTGCCGCAATATGATCTTGGCGCATCAGCCGGGGCGGGATCGCTCGACCAGAGCGAGCGGCCGGCGGGCAGGATGGCCTTTGACGAGAAATGGTTGAGGGAATTGGGCGCCAACCCCGCCGGTCTCTCAATGATAAGGGTGGATGGCGATTCGATGGCGCCGACGCTTTCCCATGGCGATGACATATTGGTCGACCGGGCGGATGGCGCCGTGCGGCTGCGCGACGGCATCTATGTCCTGCGGCTCGATGATACGCTCATGGTGAAGCGGGTGGCGATGGGATTGGTGAGGGGCCGCTTTTCGGTACGCAGCGACAATCCGCATTATCCCGACTGGGAAGATATTGACCCCGCACTGGTGGATGTGATCGGCCGGGTGATCTGGGCGGGCCGGAAGCTGGGATAGTGGCTTGTAAACAATCCGTCGCCCCTGCGGAGGTCCGGCAAATTTGAAGCGTCGCCTATATCGGCGCCAGCTTGCGAATCTCCTAGGCGTCCGCCACATAGGCGGCATGACAACGCCCCCGCTCAAAGCCGCCATCATCCCCGTGACGCCCTTGCAGCAGAACTGCACCCTGCTCTGGTGTACGGCTACCAACAAGGCCGCCTTTGTCGATCCGGGCGGCGACCTCGACCGTCTGAAGGCTGCCGCGAAGCAGCAGGGGGTTGAGATTGAAAAAATCCTCATCACCCATGGCCATATCGACCATTGCGGTGAAGCCGGAACATTGGCCAGGGAACTGGGCGTTCCCATTGAAGGACCGCATGAGGCGGACCGCTTCTGGATCGCCCGGCTTGACGAGGATGGCCGCAACTATGGCGTCAACGGCGCGGTGTTCGAGCCGGACCGCTGGCTGCATGACGGTGAGAAGGTCAGCGTTGGCGATCTGACGCTGGACGTCATCCACTGTCCCGGGCACACGCCGGGACATGTCGTCTTCTACCACCGGCCCTCTCAACTGGCGATTGTCGGGGACGTGCTGTTCCAGGGCTCGATCGGGCGCACGGATTTCCCACTCGGCAATCATCAGGATCTGATCGACGCGATCACGAAAAAGCTTTGGCCACTTGGCGGCGAAACCGCCTTCGTGCCCGGTCACGGCCCCATGAGCAATTTCGCGCATGAGCGGCAAACCAACCCTTTTGTCGCGGATCGGGTGACGGGTTTGGCCTAAGATTCGTTCACCATTCCCGTCGTCCCCGCATAGGCTGAATCTTTGCAAGGGCCGATCTTTGCATAAATCACATCGCCCCCGTCGTCGTCCCCGCGCAGGCGGGGACCCCGCTTTTCTTGCCGGAATGGAGACAAGGCAGCGGAGTCCCTGCCTGCGCAGGGACGACGGAATTATTTCTCCCTTCCCACTATTCCTCCATCTCTTCCCCAGGCTCCGCCTGCACAAAGCGTCTCGCCAGATCAAAGTCATGGCCCGCGCGCAGAAAAGCCGCGATCTGTTTCTGCTGCTTCTCCCGGTCGGCCGCCTCCGCAGCGAAAGGGCCGATCCGCCTTTTGCGGGCGAAGGCTTCGGCCGCACGCCATTGGTCCTTTTCTGCCATCCGCCGGGCGGTATCCCGCTCCGCCTCTTCAATACCCGCCGCGCGCAGGTTCTCCTCGATCCGGCGGGCGCCATAGCCGCGGCGGCCGAGGGAAGCCGTCCGCATGGCCGCAAAGGCGGTGTCGTCCACATAACGCAGCTCGGCAAACCGGGCGATCAGCCCTTCCACGTCGGGCGGACGGTCGCCGTCCCATCCCCGTTCGCGCAATTTACGTTGAAGATAGGCCGCCAGCTTCGCCCGCGTCGTGGCGTACCGTCCGGCATAATGGAGTGCTAGCTGCTCCAGCCGTTCGCCGTTCAGGGCAGGTTTTTTCTTGCTGTTATAATCTCTAACCACGCGCCACGATTATGCCACAGTCGGGCCGGAATTTGAACGCGCCTTCTGGTCTAAAAGCGCACGCTAGCACGGGCTGGACAGTTTCGGCGCAATAGCGCAGGAAGAGCAGCCGCGTTTCGGATAGATAAGGGAGCAACCGGAATTGCAGAATGCCAATGTGATGGTTCGGGACGCCGCACCGTCCGCAACGCCGACGCATGACGGCTTGCCGCGGCGCTTTTCCGACTTTGACACGCTGGGTGAGGCGCTGGATTATGCGGCTCGCGGCCAGCGCGGTTTCAACTTCTATGATCCGCGCGGCAATCTGGCGCGGCCCTATCCCTTCTCCCAGTTGCGTGAGGACGCGCTGCAATGCGCCTACCGCCTGGTCGCAGAGGGTGTCCGCCCGCAGGACCGCATCGCGCTTGTGGCCGAAACCGGCGCTGATTTCGCGGCGATGTTCTTCGGCATTGTCTATGCGGGCGCCTGGCCGGTGCCGCTGCCGCTGCCGACCAGCTTTGGCGGCAAGGAAAGCTATATCGACCAGCTTTCGGTGCAGCTCAAAAGCTGCGATCCGAGGATGCTCGTCTACCCGACGGAGCTTGCCGACATGGCGGGCGATGCGGCGCGGGCCTGTAATGTGGATGGGCGGACCTATGAGGATTTCATGGTCCTGAAGGCGCATCAGACGCCCCTGCCGCAGGCCGGCACCGAAGACATCTGCTATCTGCAATATTCGAGCGGCTCGACCCGCTTCCCGCATGGCGTCGCGGTGACGCACCATGCGCTCCTCAACAATCTTTCCGCCCACAGTCATGGCATGGAGGTCACGGAAACCGACCGCTGCATAAGCTGGCTGCCCTGGTATCATGACATGGGCCTGGTCGGCTGCTTCCTTTCGCCTGTCGCGAACCAGGTCTCGGTCGACTATCTGAAGACAGAGGATTTCGCCCGCCGCCCGCTTGCCTGGCTCGATCTCATCAGCCGCAATCCGGGCACCTCGATCAGCTATTCCCCGACCTTTGGCTATGACATCTGCGCCCGCCGCATGTCGAGCCAGACCAAGGCGTCGGACCGCTTCGATCTGTCCCGCTGGCGGATTGCGGGCAATGGCGCAGACATGATCCGCCCGGACGTCATGCAGGGCTTTGTCGACGCGTTTGCCGATGCGGGCTTTTCGGCCTCTGCTTTCCTGCCGAGCTATGGTCTTGCAGAGGCGACGCTCGCCGTCACCATCATGCCGCCGGGCGAGGGCATCGTTGTCGAGCTGGTCGAGGAAACCGACCTTTCCGGCGGCGAAAGCGCGCAGGACCGCCCGCCGCGTTACCGCGCCATCGTCAATTGCGGTAAGCCTGCCAAGGACATGGTGGTCGAAATCCGTGATGAAGACGGTACGATCCTACCCGAAAAGCAGATCGGCAAGGTGTGGACGACGGGTCCCTCGATCATGACCGGCTATTTCCGTGACCCGGAAGCCACGGAGGCCTGTCTGGTCGACGGCTGGCTCGATACCGGCGACATGGGCTATATGTCGGAGGGCTATCTCTACATTGTCGGCCGCGCCAAGGACATGATCATCATCAATGGCAAGAACCATTGGCCGCAGGACATCGAGTGGGCCGTGGAGCAGCTTCCGGGCTTCAAGGCCGGCGACATCGCCGCCTTTTCGATCACCACGCCCGGCGGCGAGGAAACGCCCGCCGTGCTGGTCCATTGTCGCACTTCGGACAATGCCGAACGCACCCGCCTGCGCGACCAGATCAAGGAAAAGGTGCGGTCGATCACCGGCATGAACTGCGTGGTGGAACTCGTCCCCCCGCGCACCTTGCCCCGCACCAGCTCAGGCAAATTGAGCCGGTCCAAGGCGCGGAACCTGTATTTGTCGGGCGAGATCCAGCCTTACGACGTGGCGGCTTGAGGCGGGTTAGAGGCCCGGCGGCTTCGGGTGGTTTTCGGACAGGCAGCTTTGCGCCATGATTGCTTGAAATCAGACTGGAGTTCAGTTGAAAGGTTTCGCTGACTGGATGAAGCCCACCGTAGGCGCAGTCTGTTTCGGGATGCTGTTGCATGTGTCGCTGCTCATTCCTCCCGCAACGTTCCCTCCGTGGATGATAGGTTTGCTCTTTATCGCCTTGGCATTGGCGACATGGCTGAGCCTGCGTCGCAAAGTCCTACCTTACAGCGCCAACGCATTCGCCGCAGGGATTTTCTGTATGTCGTCGCTTGTTTGGGGATCAACACTCATTTTGTTCCCGCACAGTCCGCTCTGAAGTCAGTTACAGGACGAGCTAGACGGCGACTTTTGGTCGACAGCGGACATAAAAAGTTCTGTCCTCCGGGAGCTATGGCCACTCCGGCTCTTTCCCCTGTAAAGCCCGAAAATGCCGCGGCTGTAGGAAATTCCCGCCGCAACAATTTCCTATTTAACAGGCGAACCCTTACGCGCCCTCTCCCCACAGGCTACCCGGCTGAAGCAAGCCGCTCGCCTGCTTCAATCCGCCCTTCCGGTCCTTCGCCAGCAGCAACGCGCCGTCCAGGTCGACCCATTTCGCCTTCTGCCCCAGCAGAAAGGCCGGGGCGATGCCGAGCGAGGTGCCCAGCATGCAGCCAACCATGATGTCCAGCCCCCGCATCCGCGCCTTTTCCGCCAGCAGCATGGCCTCGGTCAGGCCGCCCGCCTTGTCGAGCTTGATATTGACCGCCTGATAGCCCTCAAGCCGGTCGAGATCCTCATGTGTGTGGCAGCTTTCGTCCGCGCAGAAAGGGATGGGTGAGTTGAGGCCGAGCAGCAGGTCTTCTTCCCCCGCCGACACCGGCTGCTCGATCAGTTCCACGCCGAACGCGGCGAGGGCATGCGCCTCCGCCTCGATGTCCAGCTCATCCCAGCTTTCATTGGCGTCGACGATCAAGCGCGCTCCGGGTGCCCCTTTGCGGACGGCAGCGACCCGCTCGCGGTCGCCTTCGCCGGTCAGCTTGCATTTCAGCAGCTTGTACGTCTTCGCGGCCTCGCGGGCATCGGCCTCCATCTTGGCGGGATCGGCCAGGCTGATGGTGAAGGCCGTGCCAAGCGGCTGCGGCTGCGGCAGGCCCGCGAGCTGCCAGACCGGTTTCCCCGCCTGCTTCGCCTCCAGGTCCCAAAGCGCACAGTCGAGCGCGTTCCGGGCCGCGCCCTCCATCATGCTGTCGAGCAGGTCCTCGCGCGTGATCTTCCGCCGCTGTTTCCCCCGCATCAGGATGGCGTCGGCGCAAAGCTCCGCCGTTTCGCCTTCGTAATAGATGGGGGTGCCTTCGCCCCGGCCGATATGGGTGCCGTCCGTCACTTCGCAGACAACGACATCGACGTCGGTCTTTGCGCCCCGGCTGATGATGAATGCGCCGTCGACTTTCCAGCGCTCGACCTTTGCGGAAACAATTTCAATCATGGGTCGAGAGCCTTAAAGGAGAAGCGATGGAAGGCAAACCCAAAGGCAGCGGCCTCAAGCGATTTATTCAAGGCGTGCGGGTGGATGCCCACGCCGTCTGGTTCGCCGTGCGTGATCCGCGCACGCCCCTGCCGGTGCGCATCTTCGGCGCGCTGGTCGCCGCCTGTGCGCTTTCGCCGATCGATCTCATTCCCGATTTCGTGCCGGTCCTGGGACTGATCGACGACCTTGTCATTCTGCCCATAGGCATATGGCTGTTCACGCAGCTTATCCCCAAGTCTCTCTGGGCGGAATATAAAAGAATGGCAGAGGCGGAGACCCATCGCCCGATGAGCCGCGCGGGCGCGGTCATGATCATCGCGATCTGGCTCGCCCTTGCCGCGCTGGTGGCGTTCATGGTGGCCAACTGGCAATTTTATTGAGCGCCTCAATCGGAAAGTTCCGGCGAGTTTAGGTTGACGAGTCGGTCCTTGTCGTGGCACTGGCGAACGCCTTGCGGGTATAGCTCAATGGTAGAGCACTAGCCTTCCAAGCTTGTGATGCGGGTTCGATCCCCGCTACCCGCTCCAACTCCCCTCTTCATTGCACCTGCCGACGGAACCATTTGCGCCTGATCGCGTCTCTCCGGCTGATACAATTTGCGACAATTTCGCTGTCCCGCTGACATATTTTCCCGACAAAGACGGGCCATAAGCGGATCAAGGCGGGACGGTTGGTCCGGCTGGGATCAATGATCAAGGACCTTTATGAAGAAGAGTTGGCTTATCACTTCCGCGCTGGGCGGGATGATTTTTGCGGGCGGCGTTGCGCTGGCCGCACCTCAGGGCAAGGCTATGCGCGCGGACGCCAATGCCGATGGCAATGTGACCAAGGCGGAGCTCACCGCGTCGCTCGAGAAGCGCTTTGCCGAACTCGACAAGAATGGTGACGGCAAGGTCACGCAGGAGGAGCGCGACGCCGCCCGTCAGGCGCGGTTCGACAAGCGTTTCGCCGAAATGGACAAGGACGGAAACGGCCAGATCAGCAAGGCCGAGATGCAGGCCGCGCATGAGGCTCGCAAGGAGCGGCGCGGCGACCATCATGGCATGGGCGGCCCCGGCCCCAAGCCTCATTGGGGCGGCGGCATGCACGGCGGCCGTGTGGCGATGATGGACGCGAACAAGGACGGCGTCCTGACCAAAGCCGAATTCATGGCCAAGCCACTGGAGATGTTCGAACGCGCCGATGCCAACAAGGACGGCACCGTGACCCAGGCTGAGCGGCAGGCCGTTCGCGACGCCATGAAGAAGCGCATGCAGGAAGGCACCAAGACACCTTCGAACTGATCTGTCCCCCCTCTCCCTTGGGATCGGTTCGAAACCGGAAGGGCGGAGGCTTCGATGCCTTTGCCCTTCCTTGTTTCGAGCGCGTATGACGGTAAGCTCGGTCCATGAACGACAAACCCCATTTACTGTTGGTAGATGACGAGCGCTCGATCCGGGAGCCGCTCGCCCAATATCTGTCACGCAATGGTTTCCGGGTATCGGCGGCCGCCAATGCCGCGGAAGCGCGGACCAGGCTTGCGGGAAATGCGATTGACCTGGTGGTGCTGGACATCATGATGCCGGGCGAGGATGGCCTCAGCCTCTGCCGCCATATCAGGGAGAATGGCGATCTGCCGGTGATTCTGCTCACCGCGAAATCGGAGGAGACGGACCGGATCATCGGCCTTGAAATGGGCGCCGACGATTATGTGCTGAAGCCCTTTTCGCCTCGCGAACTGGTGGCGCGGATCAAGGCGATTTTCCGGCGTGTGGCGGCGGGAGGCATTCGTCAGCATACCGATGGATCCAATTACAGTTTCGAAGGCTGGGTGCTGAAAACCGGCGAACGGACATTGGTGGATCAGGAGGGTGTGGCCGTGCCGCTCAGCACGGCTGAATATAATCTGATGCTCGCCTTTGCGACCCGGCCGAATCAGGTGCTGAGCCGCGATCAGTTGCTGGACATCACCCAGGGGCGTGAGGCGAATATCTTCGACCGGGCGATAGACAATCAGATCAGCCGCCTTCGCCGCAAGATCGAGCAGGATCCCAAGAACCCGCGCCTCATCAAGACTGTATGGGGCGGCGGCTACACGTTGGCCGCCGACGTGCGGAAGCTCTGATGAAGCTCCTGCGGCGGATCACGCCCTCCAGCCTTGCGGGCCAGATCATCCTTGTTGTCGCCATTGCCCTGTTCGTGGCGCAGGCGCTGAATTTCGCGCTGCTCTATCGCGAGCGGGAACGGCAATTACTGGCGATCGCGAGCGCTCCGGCGGCAGCCCGGATCCTCGATGCAATAGACCGGCGTGAAAGGTTTCCGGGTAGGACCGAGCGGATCAGTTGGTCGAGCGTGACGCCCGAGCTCACCGGGAAGCGCAGGCCCGACATCGAACGCCGGGCAAGAACGCTTCTCGAAGAAGCCGGAGCGAATATTCTGGCGATCCGGGCGGTGGAGCGGAAGCGGCCGTTCCGCAACCCGCGCTGGGCCGGTGAGGGGCACCGGCGCTTCATGCACGGCATGCCGCCTCCCCGCGATGCGCTTTTTCTTTCCGTACAGCTTGCGCCCGATCGCTGGGTGACGGCTGAGACGCGTTTGCCGCGTGGCGCTCCCCGCTTTGTCGGCTGGCTGATCGGTCAGACGCTGGTGCTCTATGTCATCGTGCTCGTGCCGCTGCTGTTCGTTGGACGGCGCATTGGAAGGCCGCTCAAGGACCTCACGCGGTCAGCCGAGCAGTTCGCGACCACGGGTGCTGCCGAACCGGTGCAGGAAAGGGGGCCCGGGGACGTCCGGCGTCTTACCACGGCCTTCAATGCCATGCGGGCGCGTTTGTTGGCGATGCTGACGGAAAAAGACCGGATGCTGGGCGCCATCGGCCACGATCTGCGCACGCCCCTCGCCTCGCTCCGGGTACGGGCGGAGTCGGTGGAGGATGAGGGCGAAAGAGCGCGCATGACCGAGACCATCCTGGAGATGAACCGCACGCTCGACGACATATTGTCCCTGGCGCGCGCGGGGCGGAGCATGGAGCCGGTTCAGCGGGTCGATCTGGCGGCGCTGGCCGATGCTGTTGTGGAGGACTTCATTGAGCTGGGCCGCAATGTCTCCTTGGCCGAAAGCGACCGTCTGGTCGTGTCGGTCAAGCCCCAGCTAATGAAGCGGGCGCTTCGGAACCTCATTGAAAATGCCCTCAAATATGGTGGCCATGCCCATGTCGAACTGCATCGGCATGCTGAGGACATCCATATTGATGTGACGGACGACGGGCCCGGCATGCCCGAGCATCGCATGGCGGAGATGATGGAGCCCTTCACGCGAATCGAGGAGTCGCGCAGCCGCGATACGGGCGGTGCAGGATTGGGGCTGGCGCTGGTCCGGGCGATCATGGCTGAGCATGGCGGGGAATTGCGTCTCTCCAACCGCCCGGAGAGGGGATTATGCGCAAAGCTGGTGCTGCCGAAAATGCCCGCAGATCAGGCTTAGACCATCTTTAGTTGGATTGCTTCGTCTCCGTTCGTCCCGAGCGCAGTCGAGGGACCTTGGTTCGCATGAACATGTCTCGACTTCGCTCGACACGAACGGAAATAGACGAGTGATTTCAACGCGGAGAATCCTGCTCCAGCACAATGTTCAGCCTAATTCCGGCTGGCCCAGCAGCGTGTCGACCCAGCGAATGGCGATCGCGCTTGCCTGATCGCCGGAAAGGGTCGAGGAATCGAGTGATAATTCCAGCCAGAGGCCATCTACCAAGGCCGTCAAGGCGATGGCGACCGGTCCCCTCTGCGCCGGGGGAAGGCCGCAATCCGCCAGCAACGCTTCCAGCTCGGCCCGGAATGCGGCATAGCTTTCCTTGTGGATCGCCGCGATTTCGGGATCGCTGCGGACCAGGCTCCAAAAGGCGATCCAAGTCGAAAGCACCGCCGGGTCCGCGATGGGGGAACGGAAATTGGCGGTGACATAGGCGATAAGACGCGCCCGCTTGTCTTCTCCGGCCTCGGCGACCGCCGCCGCGACGGTTTGAGCCATGCGGACCGTCGTGGCGCGATATGTCTCGGCGATCAGGGCATCAACGCCATCGAAATAATGGCGCAGCAATCCGGACGACACCCCAGCGCGCAGGCAGATTGCACGAACGGACGTGCCGCCCACCCCTTTTTCCGCAAGGCAGGCAGCGGTGGCGTCAATCATTGCCTGCCGCCGGAAATCAGCGGCTTCCCGGGAAAAGGAAGCTCTGTTCATCAGTGATAACCAAGCCCTGAACTCATGAACCTGGCCCTAACCCATATTGTGCATTTTTTCCAGTTGTTATACGCTCGTAAAACAGCTGGACGACCCATTTTGCGCGGCATTAGCGCGATCCATTCCATTACTCCAGCGCAATGGAACCGCAATGGCTCGCTCCCATGAAAATCCGGATGTTCTGATCGTCGGCGGCGGGCACAATGGTTTGGTATGTGCGTTCTACCTTGCTCGTGCCGGGCTCAAGATTTGCATCCTCGAACGCAGGCATGTGATTGGCGGCGCGGCCGTGACGGAGGAGTTTCATCCCGGCTTCCGCAACAGCACGGCAAGCTATACGGTCAGTCTGCTTCAGCCCAAGGTCATCCGGGACATGGCCCTTGCCGACCATGGCTATCGGGTGATCGAAAGGCCGATCGCCAATTTCCTGCCTTTGGGCGAAGGCAATTACCTCAAAATGGGCGGAGGGCTGGAGCGGACCCAGGCGGAGTTCCAGCGCTTTTCGATGCATGATGCGCAAGTGCTGCCCGCCTATCTGGATGCGCTCGAGACAGCGGCGGGGCTGCTGCGTGACATGGTCTTGCGGGCCCCGCCCAATGCAGGGGATGGATTGAGGGCCCTTGTCGAGGGAGCCTTGCAGGTGCGGCGGTTGCGCGGTCTGTCCCTTGCGGAACAGCGCGACCTGCTGGACCTTTTCACCAAGAGCGCGCGCGATTTTCTGGACGGCTGGTTTGAAAGCGAGCCGATCAAGGCGGCCTTTGGCTTTGATGCCATGGTCGGAAATTATGCCAGTCCCGACACGCCGGGCAGCGCCTATGTCATGCTGCATCACGTTTTTGGCGAGGTGAACGGGACCAAAGGCGCCTGGGGCCACTGCATCGGCGGAATGGGGACTCTGACGCAGGCGATGGCGAAGGCGTGCCGGACTGTGGGAGTGGACATCCGGCTCGAGGCGCCCGTGGAGCAGGTGCTGGTGGATGGCGGAGAGGTCGCAGGTGTCCGCCTACAGGACGGAAAGGAAATTGCAGCCTCGGCCGTGATCGCCAATGTCGGGCCCAAGCTGCTGTATGAGCGGCTGATGGAGCCGGATGACCTGCCCGCAGATTTCCGCCGCCGGATGAAGGGGTACAAGGCAGGGTCCGGCAGCTTTCGCATGAATGTGGCGCTTGCCGAACTGCCGCGTTTCACCTGCTTGCCGGAGCCGGGCGAGCACCACCGTTCGGGAATCATCATTGCCCCTTCGCTTGACTATATGGACCGCGCCTTCAACGATGCACGCTTATGGGGCTGGGCGAAGCGGCCCATCGTTGAGATGCTGATCCCCTCGACGGTCGATGACAGCCTGGCGCCAGCGGGTGCGCATGTGGCGAGCCTCTTCTGCCAGCATTTTGCCCCCGAACTGCCCGATGGCCGTGACTGGGACGCGGAAGAAGACAGGGCAGCGGATGCCGTGATCGATACGGTGGAGGAATATGCCCCCGGCTTTCGCGCTTTGATTCTGGGCCGGTCGGTGCTCTCACCCAAGGGCCTGGAGCGCACATTCGGCCTTTCGGGCGGTGATATCATGCATGGGCGCATGTCATTGGATCAGCTTTGGGCGGCGCGGCCAGTGCTCGGGCACGGCAATTATCGGGGACCGGTAAAGGGACTCTATATGTGCGGTGCGGGAACGCATCCAGGCGGCGGTGTCACAGGCGCGCCCGGCCACAATGCCGCTCAGGCGGTGCTTGCTGACCGGGGACTGTTCCGCCGCCTTCCGTTTATCGGCGGGGCTCGTCCTCGTCGGTCCAATCCTCCGGGTCGATGAAGGACTCGTCGGTATCTTCGACAATATCCAACTGATCCTCATCATCCTCTATTTCGTCATCGTCGGTCAGGTTGCCGTCGATATCGGGAGGAATGTCGGTCTGGATCGTGCCGTCGGTCGGGCCGCGTCCCTCAGCCTCAAGGATTTCGGCGCGTTGGGATTCGTCATAATCCTCATCCGGGGGAAGATCGGCAGGGCCCCGGTCCTTTTGCTGACCATAGCTATGGGTGGGAAGAATGCTGGGGTCTTCCTCATCGGGCCGGGGATCGGGCTTCTTGCCAATGTCGGACATGATTGTTCCTTCACACAATATAGGGAACCGGCGCGAACCAGGTGACGGCGGCGACCAGGACCACGATGAAGAGAGCAAGGACAACCGCAACCTGTTTGCTGAGCTTATTGCGCCGGCGCGCGGCATAGATGCCGCCCAGCAGTGCAGCGCCGATCAGCAGGCTGACGAGAAACGGCATCACTGCGAACATGAGCCGCAGGGTAGGGCGATGATGCCGGTGCTGCAGTATCACATGTTATGATTTTGCTGCCGCAACGGCCCGCGCCGCTGGCCGCATGGGCTCATTCCTTACCAACGCAGGTTAATCTGACGGACCCGCGCCCCTCGAAATGTGTTCTGTCTTTCCTGGCTTGGAGAGGAAGCGGATGCTTCCGGGTTCTGGAGTGATGAAATGAGTAAAGTCCTGGCTCAATTTTCCATCAGCCGTTCGCGTGATGGCTATGTCCTTCATCTGGAGGATGAGGATGGCGATACCTCGGATTTCGTAGCCACTTATGAACAGCTCGACCTGATCAGCGAAGCGGTCGAGGACCAGTTGAACACCGATGAGGAAGATGCGCTGGGCATCGATGAAGAGGAAGAAGATGAGGAGGATGAGGATGAGGACGACGAGGAGATGTGATGCTGGCTGGAAAGCATTACGGGGTTCATAATGACATATCCTTGACTCCCACCCCCCACCCCCTGTTATGAAGAACATAACAGGAACATTTTGCAATGGGTGAGTCGGGCATAAAGTTGGCAGCCTTGCGGCGCCAGGTCTCCGGGATCGAATTCCGGCAAGCTGAAGCTGCTGCGCGGTTCGCCACCGGCCATCCGGCTCTGGATGCAGCGCTGGGGGGTGGATTGGCTGAAGGGCGGCTGCACGAGCTGTTCGCTGCAAGCCCGGAGGATGCCGCCAGTGCGGCGGGGTTTGCCGCGATGCTGGCGCTTCGGGCACTTGAGCCGGGAAAAGCGCTGCTGTGGCTGCGGACCGATAATGCCGAGCGGAGGAGCGGCGGCTTTCATGCGCCCGGCTTTGCCGAACTTGGCGGCAATCCGGACGCCATACTGCTGGCGCTTGCGCCCGATGAGGTCACCTTGCTGCGCTGCGCGGCCGATGCGGCGCGCTGTGCGGGATTGGCTGTGGTGGTGGCCGAATGCTGGGGCAGCCCCCCTGCGCTCGATCTGACCGCGAGCAGGCGTTTGACGCTGGCGGCGGAGAAGTCCGGCGTCACGCTATTGCTGCTCCGGGTGGATGCGGAGGCTGCGCCTAGCGCGGCGGAGACGCGCTGGCAGGTCTCGGCCGCCCCTTCGCAGGCGCTGGAGGCCAATGCGCCTGGCCCTGTGGCCATGGACATCGAATTGCTGCGCCGCCGTGCTGGACCTGCCGGCATGCGCTGGCGCGTGGAGTGGGATCGTGACCAATGCAGCTTCCGGGAACCGGCGCTTTCTGGCGCTATGGTTCCCCTTCCTCTCGGCGGACCGGCTGCGGATTTGCCGCCGCTCCGCCGCACGGCCTGACGCCCCGCTCGCTTTTACCGAAAAGGTGAGGGGCGCGATGCGTCTGATGGCGGTGGACCAGGCGGCCTTGTCGCTGGGGCTCTCCCCCGGGCTGATGCTGGGCGATGCGCGCGCGCGCGTGCCGGACCTGGAGGTGGCGGAACATGACGCCCGCGCCGATCAGGAGTGGCTCGAACGGCTGCAATTGGGGTGCATACGCTATACGCCCACCGTGGCCCTGGATGCGCCCGACGGGCTGGTGCTCGACATTACGGGCTGCGCGCATCTTCTGGGTGGCGAGGCAGGCCTTGCCGGGGACATCGAGATGCGGATGGCGCGGCTTGGCATGAGCCTGCGTCATGCCCTTGCCGGGACGCCGGATGCAGCCTTGGCGCTGGCGCGGTTCCAGAGGGTGTCGGCTGCGGATGAGGCTCTGGCGGTCCGCCGCTTGCCGGTGGCGGCGCTCCGGCTGGAGGCGGAGAGCGAAACCGCCCTCAAGCGTGCGGGCCTGAAGACCGTTGGCGATGTCGCCAGCCGTCCCATCGCTGCCATTGCCGCTCGCTTTGGCGAGGAAGCCGCAACGGCGCTTCGGCGATTGACAGGGGAGGCGGAAAACCCGCTCATTCCCCGCCGCCCCCTTCCCCCCATCATCGCCGAACGCCGCTTTGCCGATCCGGTGGCAAAGACCGCCTATGCGCTTCAGGTGCTGGAAGAACTGGCCCATGCGGCAGGGCAGCAGCTTGAGGAGCGGAAGGAGGGCGGCCGCCGGTTCGAAGCGGTCTTCTTCCGTGCCGATGGTCTTGCGCGGCGGCTGAGCGTCGAGACGGGACTGCCCACGCGCGAGGCGGAAGCTGTGATGCGGCTGTTCCGGGAGCGGCTCGACAGCCTGTCCGATCCGCTCGATCCTGGTTTCGGCTTTGACATGATCCGTCTCTCTGTCCCGCGCAGCGAAGGGCTTGCTCCCGCCCAATTGAAGCTGGAAGGGGGCAGTGTCAGTGAGGCGGAAGTGGCGGCGCTGGTCGACCGCCTCAGCACCCGTCTCGGCCGCGCCCGGCTGAAGCGTTTCCGCCCGCGCGACAGTCATATCCCCGAACAGACGCAGCTTGCCCTGCCTGCCGCCGATGCCGCTGGGAAGCCGTCCTCGCAATGGCCGGTCTCGCCGCCGGGGGAACCGCCCATGCGTCCGCTCCACATGTTCGAACCGCCGCAGCAAATCGAGGTGTTGGCAGAGGTCCCGGATGGCCCGCCCCACCGCTTCCGCTGGCGGCGGACCTTTCATGAGATACGCCGCTTCGAGGGGCCGGAGCGGATCGCCCATGAATGGTGGCGGCAGGAAGAGGGGCTCACGCGGGATTATTACCGTGTCGAGGACGCGCATGGCCGCCGCTACTGGATTTTCCGGCATGGCCTTTACGGCAGCGAGGCGATGAATCCGCTTTGGTATCTGCACGGGGTGTTCGCATGAGGGGGGAGCGCAAATCCTCCCCGGCGGGAGAGGCCGCTCTGGATTCAGGAAGCACCCCTATTCCGTTTGCCCTGAGCCTGTCGAAGGGCTTTTCTTCCAGAAGGAGAGGGCTTCGACAAGCTCAGCCCGAACGGGAGGGAACCGGCAAGGATGCCGATTTTGCCGAACTCATCGCCGCAACCAATTTCTCCTTCCTGCGCGGCGCCTCGCATCCTTCCGACATGGTCGCGCGCGCGATGGAACTCGGCCTTGCCGGCATTGGCATAGCCGACCGCAACAGCGTCGCAGGGGTTGTGCGCGCCCATGTGGCCTTGCGGGAAGCTCAGGAGAAGGCGGAGAAGCCAGTCGATTTCAAATTGGCCGTGGGCGCGCGGC
The DNA here is from genome assembly GCF_035276005.1 of Rhizorhapis sp. Classification (NCBI taxonomy): domain Bacteria; kingdom Pseudomonadati; phylum Pseudomonadota; class Alphaproteobacteria; order Sphingomonadales; family Sphingomonadaceae; genus Rhizorhapis; species Rhizorhapis sp. The sequence goes on along the minus strand of NZ_DATEMB010000037.1, from coordinate 13,737 downwards.
TCGTCTTTGCCGATGGGACCCCGGACATTGTCGCCTATCCTGAGACCCGTTTTGGCTGGGGACGGCTGACACGCTTGCTGACGGTGGGCAACCGGCGCGCGAAAAAGGGGGATTGCACCCTCTATCTCTCCGACTTGCTGGAATATTGCGAAGATCTGCTGCTGATCGTCCTTCCTTCGTCATTCCCGCAAAGGCGCGAGAAAAATGCGGAAGGAGTAACTTCGCTCCTCTCCCAGCTCACCGCCGCCCGTCCGGGCTCCGTCTGGATCGGGGCGAGCATGGCTCGATCCGGTTCCGACCGCCGCCGTCTTGCGGAGCTCATGCGCCTGGGAGCTGCCGCAGGGGTGCCGCTTCTTGCGGCCAATGAGGCGCTTTATGCCGCGCCTGAGCAGCGTCAACTGCACGACATAGTCACTTGCATCCGCGAGGGCGTGGCCATTGCGGATGCGGGCCGCCTGCTCGCCGCCAATGCCGAGCGGCACTTGAAATCGCCGCAGGAAATGGTGCGGCTGTTCCGCGACTGTCCCCAGGCGATCGGCGAAAGCCTGCGCCTCCTCTCGCGCATCCGCTTTTCGCTCGACGAGCTGCGCTACGAATATCCGCATGAGCCCGTGCCGGAGGGCTGGAGGCCGCAGGAGTGGCTGGAACATCTGGTGATGGAGGAGGCGCGCAAACGCCATCCTGATGGCCTGCCGGAAAAGCTGCTCAAGGTCCTGGATGAGGAATTCACCCTCATCCGCAAATGCAATTATGCCTATTATTTCCTGACGGTTCACGACATCGTCCGCTTCGCGCGCAGCCAGGAGCCGCCGATCCTGTGCCAGGGCCGGGGTTCGGCGGCCAATTCAACCGTCTGTTACCTGCTCGGCATCACCTCGATCGATCCGGTTGCAAACAACCTGCTCTTCTCCCGCTTCCTTTCCGAGGAGCGCCGCGAGCCGCCCGACATCGACGTCGATTTCGAACATGAGCGGCGGGAGGAGGTCATGCAATATGTCTATCGCCGCTATGGCCGCCATCGCGCTGCAATTGCGGCGACAGTCATCCATTACCGCTCGCGCAGCACGGTGCGGGAAGTCGGAAAGGCATTGGGTCTTAGCGAGGATGTGACGGCCCGCCTCGCCGGGACCGCCTGGGGCAGCTATGCGAGCGATATGCCGGAAAAACGCTTTACGGAAGCGGGCTTTGATCCCGGCAATCCGGAAATGATGCGGCTGCACCGGTTGGTGGGCGAACTGCTGCAATTCCCCCGCCACCTGTCGCAGCATGTCGGCGGTTTCGTGCTGACCGAGGACCGGCTGGACGAGACCGTACCCATCCATAATGCGGCGATGGAGGACCGTACCTTCATTGAATGGGACAAGGACGATATCGACGCGCTTGGCCTCATGAAGGTCGATGTGCTGGCGCTTGGCATGCTGACCTGCATCCGCAAGAGTTTTGAACTTATCGCCAACCTTCCCCCGTCATTCCCGCGAAAGCGGGCACCCAACTCGCCCCAATCCTTAACATTGAACCAAAAGGATGGATGGGTCCCCACTTTCGCGGGGATGACGGATCAGGAAGACGAAATTCCCCAAGCCCTCACCCTCGCCAATGTCCCTCCCGAGGACCCCCTCGTCTATGACATGCTTTGCGAGGGCGACAGCATCGGCGTCTTCCAGGTCGAAAGCCGGGCGCAGATCAACATGCTGCCGCGCCTCCGGCCCCGGAAATTCTATGACCTGGTCATCCAGGTGGCGATCGTTCGTCCAGGTCCCATCGAAGGCGACATGGTGCATCCCTATTTGCGGCGCCGGAGCGGGAAGGAGGCGGTGGTCTTTCCTTCGCCCGCGCCGCCGCACAATGCCAATGAGCTGGTGGAGGTCCTCGGACGCACCAAGGGCGTTCCGCTGTTCCAGGAACAGGCGATGAAGCTCGCGATTGTCGCTGCCGAATTCACGCCCGATGAAGCCAATGGCCTCCGCCGCGCCATGGCGACCTTCCGCAATCTTGGAAAGATGCACATCTACAAGGACAAGCTCATCAGCGGCATGACGGCGCGGGGCTATGAACGCGATTTCGCCGAGCGCTGCTTCAAGCAGATCGAAGGATTCGGCAGCTATGGCTTTCCTGAAAGCCATGCCCAGTCCTTTGCCAAGCTGGTCTATGTCTCGGCCTGGATCAAATGCCACCATCCGGCGGTCTTTGCCTGCGCGCTGCTCAATTCCCAGCCCATGGGCTTCTATGCTCCGGCGCAGATCGTCCGCGACGCACGCGAGCATGGCGTGGAGGTGCGAGCGGCGGATATCAATACGAGCTTCTGGGACAATGGGTTGGAGGCTGCAGGCACCCAACCCAAAAAACCGTCATTCCCGCGAAAGCGGGAACCCAATTTGTCTCCAGAAAGAGAATACTCCCCCGCCCTCCGCTTGGGTTTCCGCCAAGTCGACGGGTTCCGTGAGGATTGGGCCAAGGCGCTGGTGGCGGCGCGGGAGGAAGGGCCGTTCGACAGCATGGAAGCACTGGCCCGTCGCGCGAGGCTCCCGGCGCGTGCCTTGCGGCTGCTTGCCGATGCCGATGCCTGCCGCTCCATTGGTCTTGATCGCCGGCAGGCCCTGTGGGAGGTGCGGCGTATGCCCGATGGCGAGCTGCCCCTGTTCGTCGCGGCTGAGGCGCGGGAACTGGCTGAAGAGGCGGACACCAATCTTCCCGCCATGCCGCTTTCCGAACATGTCGTAACAGATTATCAAACGACGCGCCTGTCGCTGAAAGGACATCCCATGGCCTTCCTCCGTCCGCTCTTCCGGGCGGAAGGGATATTGAGCTGTGCAGAGACAAGCGCCGCCAAAAATGGCGCGCGGGTGAGGACGGCGGGCGTGGTGCTGGTCCGCCAGCGGCCGGGCAAGGGCAATGCCATTTTTGCCACGATCGAGGATGAGACGGGAATCACCAACATCCTCATCTGGGCACGGCTTTTCGAACGCTACCGCCGCCCCGTCATGGCCTCTCGCCTGATGCTGGTGGAGGGAGAGGTGCAGCGCAGCGAAGAGGGGGTCGTTCACCTGATGGCCGCGCGCATCATTGACCGCACTGCCGAACTCGACCGGCTTTCGGAGGATCGCCAGCCGCATATCGAACTATCGCGCGCCGACATTTTCACCCACCCCCTCTACCCCCGGGCGGCGCATCCGAGAGATGTCAGGATATTGCCGAAATCCCGGGATTTTCAGTGAACGCCGCTGCAGGGGCAAAAGGCTCGGCTTTGCCGGGTGGAACATCAAACCCCTATCCGTGTTTCCCCGCAGGCATAGCAGTGGGTCGCTCCGCTGATCATGAGGGACCCGTGGCAGACATCGAACTGAAGAAAAAGGCGCCTGGCGCCACCGCGCTGCTCATCGTCGACATGATCAATGACCTGCAATTCACCGAAGGCCCGTCCATGGCGGCGCCGGGGCTGGTGGCGGCGAACATCATTGCAAAGCTTCGAACCGCGGCGACCAAATGCGGAGTGCCGGTGGTTTATGTGAACGACAATTACGGCCTCTGGCATGGCGACACCACCGCCATCGTCGAATATTGCCTGCGCCCTGAAAGCCGCGGCAAGGAGATCGTCCGCAAGCTCCGTCCCCGCAAGCGCTACTATTTCGTCGTGAAACCCCATTTTTCGGGCTTTTATGCAACCAACCTGCCGGTCTTGCTGCCACGGCTGGGGGTAAGCCGCCTGGTCCTCACCGGGATTGCGGCGGACATCTGCCTGCTTTTCACGGCCGCCGATGCCCATATGCGGCAATATGATCTCTGGGTGCCCTCGGATGCCACGGCTGGCGTCACCCCAGAGCGGAAGGGCTGGGTAATCGATATCGTGGAGCACAGCATGGAGGCCGAAACCGCCCCGTCAAGCGCGCTCAGCCTGAGCGAGTGGCTCCGCCGGGCGGACTGATGCTATCTTTCCCGCGTCGCGCTGAACCGGATGTCGGGATTGCGGTCCTGCACATAACCCACGTCCCAGGCGCTTTTCGCCAGATATACGGGGTTGCCGTCCCGGTCCTTCGCCAGATTGGAGCGGTTGATGTCGGCAAAGCTCTTCATTGCGGCCTCGCTCCCGCCGATCCAGCGGGCGGTATCGAAGGGCGACATTTCGAGCGCAGCATCCACCTTATATTCAGCCTCCAGGCGGGAAAGGAGCACATCGAGCTGAAGCTGCCCCACCACGCCGATGATCCAGGCGGACCCGATCTCAGGGTAGAAGACCTGAATCACGCCTTCTTCCGATAGGTCGTCCAGCGCCTTCCTCAACTGCTTGGTCTTGGTCGGGTCCTTGAGCGCCACGCGGCGCAAAATTTCGGGCGCGAAATTGGGAAGGCCGGTGAAGCGCACATCGGCCTTTTCGCTCAGCGTATCGCCGACCCGAAGCGTGCCGTGATTGGGAATGCCGATGATATCGCCGGGATAAGCCTCGTCCGCCAGCTCGCGATTCTGCGCGAAGAACAGGATCGGGCTATGCACCGCAATCGGCTTGCCATGGCCGCTCGGCGTCAGCTTCATGCCTCGCCGGAACGTGCCCGAGCAAAGCCGCATGAAGGCGATGCGGTCGCGATGCTGCGGGTCCATATTGGCCTGCACCTTGAAGATGAAGCCCGTCACATCGTTCCGCTCCGGATCGACTGCCGCTGGCTCGGCCGGCTGAGGACGGGGCGGGGGGGCATGTTCGCCGAGCGCCTGGATCAGCTCGGTCACGCCGAACTGCTTGAGCGCCGATCCGAAATAAACCGGCGTGAGGTCGCCATGGCGATAGGCCGCCGCATCGAACTCCGCATAGCCCGCCTGCGCGAGCTCCGCCTCCTCGCGAAGCCGCTCCAGACCCTCAGATGAGAGCGTTTCCGCCAATTTTGGGTCGTCCAGGCCGGTGAAGGCGCTTGTCCTCCCCTCGAACTGACGGCTGTCACCCGTCGGTTGCATCAGCCGATTGGCATAAAGATCGTAAATCCCCTCGAACTGCCCGCCCATGCCCGCCGGCCAGCTCATCGGACAGACATCGAGCGCCAGCATGTCCGCAATCTCGTCCAGCAGGGCAAAGGGATCGCGTCCCTCGCGGTCCACCTTGTTGACGAAGGTGATGATCGGGACCGACCGCAGGCGGCAGACCTCGAACAGTTTGCGGGTTTGCGGCTCAATGCCCTTGGCGGCGTCGATCACCATCACCGCGCTGTCGACGGCAGTGAGGGTGCGATAGGTGTCCTCCGAGAAGTCCTCGTGTCCCGGCGTGTCGAGCAGGTTGAAGGTAAGGCCATCCTTCTCGAACGTCATGACCGACGAGGTGACGGAAATGCCGCGCTGCTGCTCGATCTTCATCCAGTCGGACCGCGCGCGCCGGTTCGCCCCGCGCGCCTTGACTTCGCCCGCAAGGTGAATCGCGCCGCCTTCCAGCAGCAGCTTTTCGGTAAGCGTGGTCTTCCCCGCGTCGGGGTGCGAGATGATCGCGAAGGTACGGCGGGTAAGAATGGTCATGCTCTCGGCTCTTTTCAATTCTATTCGTCATCCCGGCGAAGGCGGGGATCCAGCTTCCGGCGTTCCGTCTAGAGCGCGCTGCGTTTAATCTGACGCGGGCGGGCGCTCTAATTCTTTGTTGTCGCATCGTTTTTCGCGCAAAACCGGTTCCCACTTTTGCGCACGATGCTCTAGGGCATAGGTCAGGAGATGGATTCCCGCTTTCGTGGGAATGACGAAATCCTGCTTGGCTTCTCAACCCCGTAACGTACCGCCGAGCTTCTCCGCAGCCTTCACGATTGCGGCACTGATCACGCTCAGTTCCTCTTCCGTGAAGCTTTTCTCGCCCGGCTGCAGCGTCACTTCGATCGCAAGGGATTTCTGCCCTTCCGGCACGCCTTGGCCGGCAAAGACATCGAACAGCCGCGCGTCCACGATCGCCTTCTTGTCGGCACTGCGCGCGGCGCGGACGAGTTGCTCCGCTTCCAGACCTTCGGGCACCAGGAACGCGAAGTCACGCTTCACCGCCTGCAATGCGGGCGGGGCATAGAGTGCGCGCATGAAGCCGATCCGGCGCTTGGCCGGAATGGCATCAAGGAAGATCTCGGCGGCCACGGCGCTACCCGGCAGATCGAACTGCTTCACCATCTTGGGATGCAGCACGCCATATTCGGCCAGCACATTCTTTGGCCCCAAACGCAGCGTCCCCGACTGCCCGGGATGATAGGCGGCGCTTGCTTCGCCCATCATCTGGAGATTTTCGACCGGCGCACCAGCCGCGGCGAGCAGCGCCACGACTTCCGCCTTGATGTCGAAAGCGTCGAAGGGGCTTGCCTTGCCGCCCTTCCAGTTGCGGGGCGTCTTGTCGCCGGCGAGCACAATGCCCACGGTGGCGCGCTCGCCATCCGAAAAGTAGCGCCGCCCAACTTCGAACAGGCGGACGGAGGACGCGCTGCGATCGGCATTGCGCTGCGTCGCCGAAAGCAGGCCGGGGAGCAGCGAAGGCCGCATGACCTTCATTTCCTCGGAAATCGGATTGGCCAGCGTCCAATCGCCCCCACCCACGGAGGCGGCTTCCTTCTCCGAGATGAAGGACCAGTTCACCGCCTCATTGAGCCCGCGCGCAGCGGCGGCGCGGCGGACGCGGCGCTCCATCAACTGCTGCGGCGTGGCCGTTGGCCTTGCGACACCCGGCACGCGGGGCAAGGGGATGGAAGGCACCTTTTCGATGCCGTAGATGCGGACGACTTCCTCGACGATGTCCGCGCTGCCCTCGACGTCACGACGCCATGAGGGGACGGAGATGGCCCATTTCTCAGCGCCTTCCATTACAAAGCCCAGCTTCTCGAGGATCGCCCGCTGCATGTCGCGGCTGACCTCTACGCCAGCGAGCGACAGGACCGCGGCTGGATCAAAGGCGATGCTGCGCACTTCAAGCGGCGGTTCGCCAGCATAGGTCGCCTCGGTCGCAGTTCCGCCGCACAGGTTGAGTACCATCTGCGTCGCGATGGAGAGGCCATCATCGAGAAATGCAGGATCGACCCCGCGCTCGAAACGGCTGCGCGCATCGGAGGTGAGGGCCAGCTTCTGTCCCGTTCGCGCAATAGCTTCCGGGGTGAAATAGGCGCATTCGATCAGGACATCGGCCGTGCCCTCCTGCGCGCCCGAATGCTCGCCGCCCATGATGCCGCCAATGTCGTGCACCGCTTCTGTGTCGGCGATGACCGTCATGCCCTCTTCAAGGCGATAGGTTTTGCTGTTGAGAGCCAGCACTTCCTCGCCCGCCTTCGCCTTGCGTGCGACAAGGCCGCCTTTGAGGTTCGCCATGTCATAGACGTGCAGCGGACGGCCAAGATCGATCATGATGTAATTGGTGATGTCCACCAGCGCTGAGATCGGCTTTTGCCCAATGGCTTTGAGCCGCTTCTGCAGCCATTCGGGCGACGGGCCGTTTTTCACGCCCTTGACCGAACGGGCATAGAAGGCCGGACACCCTGCAAGATCATCCGTGCGGACATCGGGTCCCTGGCCTTCACCCTTGATGGCGGGCACGTCGAGTGGCTTCAAGGAGCCCAGTCCTACCGCTGCCAGATCGCGCGCAATGCCGCGCACGCCCATGCAATCCTGCCGGTTGGGGGTGATTGCCACTTCAATCACGGGATCATTGAGGCCCGCCCATTCGGCATAGACCTCCCCCACTGGGGCGTCGGCGGGAAGCTCGATGATGCCGTCATGATCCTCGCCCAGCTCCAGCTCGCGAGTGGAACACATCATGCCGTTCGATTCGACGCCCCTGATCGCAGCAACCTTCAGCGTAATGCCGCTCCCCGGCACATAGGCGCCCGGCATGCCGAACACGCCCACCAGTCCTTCGCGGGCATTGGGCGCGCCGCAGACGACCTGCAGCGGGCCCCCAGGAATATCGGCACCAGCGTCCACGGAGAGCACCTGCAGCTTGTCCGCCTGCGGATGCGGCGCGGCGCTCAGCACGCGCGCAATGCGGAACGCACCCAGCTTCTCGGCAGGATTTTCGACGTCCTCGACCTCGATGCCGAGGGCGTTGAGCTTTTGAAGGATCTGCTCCAGCGTTGCGCCGGTTTCCAGATGCTCTTTCAGCCAGGACAGGGTGAATTTCATGCGCCCACTCCCCCCGAAAGCGTGGGTACATCGAGCGACGAAAAGCCATAATGGCGCAGCCAGCGCAGATCGCCGTCGAAGAAAGCGCGCAAGTCGTTCATCCCATATTTGAGCATCGCCAGCCGGTCGACGCCGGTGCCGAAGGCAAAGCCCTGCCATTCCTCAGGATCAAGGCCGCAGGCGCGGATGACATTGGGATGAACCATGCCGGACCCCAGCACCTCCATCCAGCCTTCCGAGCCGCCAATGACGCGCTGGCCCTTTTCGACGCTGTAGCCGACATCTACCTCGACCGACGGCTCGGTGAAGGGGAAATAGCTGGGGCGCAGGCGCAGAACGATGTCGTCGCGCTCGAAAAAGGCCTTGAGGAAGGTCTCCAGTGTCCATTTGAGATGGCCAAGATTGATCCCCCGGTCGATCACCAGACCCTCGATCTGGTGGAACATCGGGGTGTGCGTCGCATCGCTGTCCGACCGGTAGACGCGGCCCGGCGCGATGATGCGGATCGGCGGCTCCTGCGACGTCATGGTGCGGATCTGCACCGGCGAGGTATGCGTGCGCAGCAGCATCCTGTGCCCGTTGCGCTCGTCCGGGAAATAGAAGGTGTCGTGCATCGCCCGCGCCGGATGCGTCTCCGGGATGTTGAGCGCACTAAAATTATGCCAGTCGTCCTCGATCTCCGGCCCCGTGGCGACGGAAAAGCCAAGATCGGCGAAGATCTCCGCCAGTTCGTCCATCACCTGGCTCACCGGATGCACCGATCCTTGCGGCTCGGGCAGCACCGGAAGGGTCATGTCGAGCTTTTCAGATGCCAGTCGCGCCTCCAGCAGCGCGCTTTCCAACGCCTCCTTCCTTGCAGCGATGGCGGCGGTGACACTTTCGCGGAGATCGTGGATTCTGGGCCCTTCGACCAACCGCTCCTCAGGGCTCATCTTTCCCAGCGTCTTGAGCAGCGCGGTGATTTCCCCCTGCTTGCCCAGCGCATGCACGCGAATGGCCTCAACGGAGTCGAGGGTGGCGGCAGCATCGACCTGGCTGAGGAGATGGGTCTTGAGGTTGTTTAAGTCTGTCATATATGTTCGTCATTCCCACTTTCTCGTCATCCCCGCGAAAGCGGGGACCCATCTACCCGCAATCTCCAACATTGAACCTGAGGAGAAATGGGTTCCCGCTTTCGCGGGAATGACGATCAGGATTTAGCCGCTGGCCTTAATCTGGAAGCCTCGGGAATCCAAGTCCGATTGCCACATCGCTCCAATGCGGATTGCGCTCTTCGAGCAGTTCGATTTTCCACGGGCGGTTCCATTTCCTGATCCGCTTTTCGCGTAAGATCGCATTCTCCATGGTCCCATGAATTTCGTACCACATCAGGCGATTATCGCCATATTCGCGGGTGAAACCGGGGACGGATGTTCGAATGCGCTTCAGAAGGTTGGACGTGACGCCGACATATAAAGTGCCGTTGCGCTTGCTGGCGTGACGAATAAAGATCGGCACCCCCAAGAAAAAAGGTGCCGAAGCATCGCCCCGGCACCCTTGATCTCTTTGCCTTGTCGCGTGTTACGCGTTCGGCAGGGCTGCCTGCGCCTGTGCGACAATGGCCTTGAAGGCGTCGCCTTCGTGCATCGCGATGTCGGCCAGGACCTTGCGGTCGAGATCCACGCCGGCGAGCTTCAGGCCGTGCATGAACTGGCCGTAGGTCAGGCCTTCCATGCGAACGGCGGCGTTGATGCGCTGGATCCACAGGGCGCGGAAGCTCCGCTTCTTTACCTTGCGGTCGCGATAGGCGTACTGGCCGGCCTTTTCGACGGCCTGACGGGCGATGCGGATGGTGTTCTTGCGGCGGCCATAATAGCCCTTCGCCTGATCCAAAATCCGCTTGTGCTTGGCGCGGGTGGTAACACCCCTCTTTATGCGTGCCATATCTCTCTAGTCCTTCTCTTACTTCAGGCCGTAGGGAGCCCACAGGCGGATGTGCGCGACGTCGGCGTCGGACAGCACTTCGGTGCCGCGGTTCTGGCGGATGTACTTGGCGTTGTGGCTGATCAGGCGGTGGCGCTTGCCGGCGACACCATGCTTGACCTTGCCGGTGGCGGTGAATTTGAAGCGCTTCTTCACACCGCTCTTGGTCTTGAGCTTGGGCATTTTTGTCTCCTTTGTCAGTTCGACGATTGTAGACGGCCACGGCAGCCCATGATCGGCCGGGCAGTCCCTCATGAATCGTGGAAAGGCGCGCCTATAGGGCGGAACTGGCGGCAAGGCAAGCATCGTTCATCGCTTTGCGCTGGCTTCGCTTGCGCGCGCGCGTAAACTCTGCCGGGAGTCGACCCATTGAAGGAGAGGAAAATGGCCGAGACGCAGGCAACCGTTCTGCCCGGCGTAATCCCGCATTTGACGATTCGCGACCGGCGCGGGACCGAAGCGATCGATTTCTATGTCCGCGCTTTTGGCGCGCAGGAATCCCGCCGGCATTTCGCTGACGACGGCGTAAGGCTGATGCACGCCCAATTGCAGATCAATGGCGGCTCGTTGATGTTGAACGATGATTTTCCTGAATATTCCGGCGAGGAAAGCGCCCCGCCGGCGAGTGTTACGCTCCATCTGCAGGTGGACGACGCCGACCGGTGGTGGGCACGGGCGACAGAAGCGGGCGCGCAGGTCCGGATGCCGCTGGACAACCAGTTCTGGGGCGATCGCTATGGGCAACTGGTCGATCCATTCGGCCATGTCTGGTCGATCGGCGGGCCGTTGAAGGGGTAGATCATCAGACCCGTTGGGGCTGAGCCTGTCGAAGCCCTTTACTTTCCTGGAGGAGCCAAGCCGTTCGTCAGGCTCCGGGCAAACACGCTACTCAAGGGTGAAGAGCTTCAGTGCCCTTCATGCCCATGGGCAAGCGCCTCCAATATGTCGTCCATCCGGGCGATGTCGCCCATGGCGACGACATCGCCCTTGCTGTCCCGGTCGAGCGGATTGCCCTGCCAATCGCACATATGCCCGTCCGCTCCTTCGACGACGGGGACCAGGGCGGCAATGTCATAGAGCTTCAGGCCCGCTTCAGCGACGATGTCGACATGGCCGGTGGCGAGCAGCGCGTAATTGTAGCAGTCGCCACCCCAGACGGCATCGCGGCACTGGCCAGCCAGGATCGAGAAATGCTCGCCAGTGCAGCCGGGGAAATATTGGGGACCGGTGCTGGCCAGGATTGCCTGGTCGAGTGCGCGGCAAGGCCGGGTCCGGATCGGCTGGCCGTTGAGCGTCGTCGCGTCTCCGGTCCGGCCGATCCATCGTTCCCGTGAGATTGGCTGGTCGATGAGGCCCAGAACCGGCCAGCCTTCCTGCATCAGCGCGACCAGCGTTCCGAAAATGGGCCGGCCCGCAATGAAGCTGCGCGTTCCGTCAATGGGATCCAGGACCCAGACATGAGCTGCGTCCTCGCGCACATTGCCATATTCCTCGCCAATGATGCCGTCCTGCGGCCGCTCCTTTTCCAGGATGGAGCGCATCGCCGCTTCGGCGGCGCGGTCCGCCTGCGTCACCGGCGACAGATCGCCTTTTGTCTCGATGTCGAAGCGGGCGCGAAAAAAGGGCCGGATTGCGTCGCCTGCCGCATCGGCAAGACGCTGAGCGAGTTGCAGGTCGTCGCGCGACGCCATCGCCTCAGTCGAACAAGCTGGAGACGGAGCTTTCGTCCGCGATGCGCTTGATCGCTTCGCCCAGGAGCGGCGCGATGGGCAAATGGCGGATGCTGTCCGAGTCGCGAACGGCGTCGGTGGCGAGGATGGAATCGGTGATCACCAGTTCCTGCAGTTCCGATGCATTCACGCGGGCGACAGCCCCGCCGGAGAGCACGCCGTGGGTCACATAGGCAACGACCTCCTCAGCCCCGGCCTTCTTGAGCGCGGCTGCCGCATTGCAGAGCGTGCCGGCCGAATCGACAATATCGTCGATGAGGATGCAGAAGCGGCCCTTCACGTCGCCGATGATGTTCATGACTTCCGATTCGCCTGCGCGCTCGCGGCGCTTGTCGACAATGGCGAGCGGGGCGTTGTCGAGCCGCTTGGCAAGGGCGCGGGCGCGCACCACGCCGCCCACGTCCGGGGAGACCACCATGATGTTCTTGTCGCCGAAACGCGCCTGAATGTCGGCGGACATGACGGGCGCGCCGTAGAGATTGTCCGTCGGAATATCGAAGAAACCCTGGATCTGTCCTGCGTGCAGATCCACGGACAACACCCGGCTTGCGCCCGCAACGGTGATGAGGTTCGCGACCAGCTTGGCGGAAATCGGCGTCCGGGGGCCGGGTTTCCGATCCTGCCGCGCATAACCGAAATAGGGGAGCACGGCCGTGATGCGCTTGGCCGACGCACGCTTGAGCGCATCGACCATGATCAGCAATTCCATCAGATTGTCGTTCGCGGGATAGCTGGTCGACTGAATGACGAAAATGTCTTCGCCGCGGACATTCTCATGGATCTCGACGAAAATCTCCTCATCAGCGAAGCGGCGGACGCTGGCGTCGATCAGGGGCAGCTCGATATAGTCGGCAATCGCCTGCGCTAGCGGGAGGTTGGAATTCCCCGACATCAATTTCATGGTCTGCACCCCGTGACAACTATGTGACGCTGATAATCGGCGCCCCTGTAGACTCCAAATGCATTTTGGGAAAGGGGCTGTTGAATGAGGGGGGACGGGGTGGTTGAAGGAACCGGTTTGCTACCGTTCCCGTTTGCCCTGAGCCTGTCGAAGGGTTGAAGGGAAGGATTGGGCTTCGACGGGCTCAGCCCGAACGGCATAGGGCGATTGGGCGGATAGCCCACAACCCATTTCCAAGCCGTGCCAAAATGTTTTACGGACCGCAGCCATGAACGATCGACCCGCCGACATTCTCACCATCGCCCTGGCGCAGATCACCCAGTCGGTGGGCGATCTCAGGGGCAATGCCGATGCGATGCTGCTCTGGCGGGAAAGGACGCGCGAGGCCGACCTCATCGTCTATCCCGAATTGCAGTTGATCGGCTATCCGCCCGAGGATCTGGTGCTGAAGCCGGCCTTCATCGAACGGGCCGGGGAGGAACTGTTGCGCCTTGCCGAGGCCACAGCCGATGGCGGCCCGGCCATGCTGGTCGGCACGGTGATTGCGGCCCAGGGAGTGCTGTTCAATGTCGTGGCGCTCCTCGACGGCGGAGAGATTGTGGCCGTCCGCCAGAAGCGGGAGCTGCCCAATTACGGAACCTTCGATGAAAAGCGCCTGTTCGCGCCTGGCCCGCTGCCGGAGCCGGTCGAGTTCCGGGGCGTGAAGCTGGGCCTGCCGATCTGCGAGGACATCTGGTTTCCCTTCGTCTGCGCCCATCTCAAGGAACGCGGGGCGGAAATCCTGATCAGCCCGAATGGCAGCCCCTATGAGGTAAACAAGGATCAGCACCGCATCGACGCCATTTCCGGCGCACGGGTACGGGAGACAGGCCTGCCCATCGTCTATCTCAATCGCGTTGGCGGTCAGGATGAGCTGGTTTTCGACGGCGCCTCCTTCGTGCTCTCGGCTGAATCCAAGCTCTTGCACCGCCTCCCCGAGTGGGATGAAGCGCTGGCGCTGACCCGCTGGACCAGGGGAGAGGCGGGCTGGACATGTGC